>DAOMOI010000050.1:0-9635 GCA_035444225.1 Aquamicrobium sp.
GCCTGACCAGGGACATGGAATTCCGCTCCTGCCCGGCGGTCGACGCCCGCGCCTGCCGCCTGCCGCGCGCGGCGATGCCTGCGCCTGACTGAGCGGGCCTTCAGATAAACAAGCCAGGGAAACCGGACATGGCCGTCATCTTATACTCGCCCGCCTCCCCCTATAGCGCCAAGGTGCGCATGGCCGCGCAATGGTGCGGCATCGACGCGGAGGCACGGGTCGTCGACACGGCCGGCCAGCCGGCGGAACTGATAACGACCAATCCGCTCGGCAAGATCCCGGTGCTGATCGGCGACGACGGCGAGGCCGTTTTCGACAGCCGGGCGATCACCCAGCATCTGAACCGCCTCTCCGGCGGGGCGCTTTATCCGCGCAAGGCCGACAAGCGGCTTCAGGCCGAGCGGCTGGAGGCGCTGGCCGACGGCATCTGCGACTGCCTGCTCGCCCATGTCTACGAGCGGCGGGGGCGGCCGGCGGAGATCGTTCACCAGCCGTGGCTCGACAAGCAATGGAGCAAGGCCGTGCGCGCGCTCGACCATCTCGAGGGCAACCTGCCCAAGCTGACGAAGAAGGCCGATGGCGGGCAGATCGCGCTGCGCGCCGCACTCGGCTATCTGGCGCTGCGCTTCGAGGGCCAGTGGGAGCGCGGCCGGCCGAAGCTGAAGCGGTGGGCCAAGCGGTTCGACGAGAAGTTTCCGGCTCTCGTCCCCCTCCTCCCCCACGCCTGAGCGCAAAAGAAAAGGCCCGGATCGCTCCGGGCCTTTGCTCGTTCACGTATCGTCGGATCAGAACTTGATACCGAGACCGACGGTGACGCGATGGTTGCTCGAGTCGACGCTCGGATCGCCGATGCCCGGCAGGGCGAAGTCCTTCGAGCCGTAGTCGCTGTAGCGGTACTCGGCGCGAGCGAACACGTCCTCGGTGAGCTTGACGTCGGCGCCGGCGCCGACGGTGTAGCCGACCATCAGGTTGGTGTCGCGGTCGACGCCGTCGGAGACGCGCAGACGCTCGGCGGCGACACCGGCGGTGCCGTAGAGCAGCACGTCTTCATTGACGGCATAGCCGAGACGGCCGCGCACGGAGCCGTCGAAGCGCGAACGGGCAGCGGTGCCGGCATTGGAGCCGTCGACGCCGCTATAGTTCACGTCGCCTTCGACGCCGTAGACGATCTGGCCGTTCTGCATCTGGTAACCGCCGAAGACGCCGCCGAGCCAGCCCTTGGTGCTGATGTCGTTGGCGTTGGTGCGGTCATCGACGCTGCCGCTGAAGCCGTAGCCGACATGGGCACCGACATAGGGGCCGGCCCACGAGCTGACGGGAGCGGATTCGATGATCGGCTGCGGTGCCGGGGGCTCCTGATAGACCACGTCGGCGGCAAGCGCGGGCGCGGCCGACAGAGCCAGCACGGCCACGGCCGGGAAGGCGACTTTCTTGGTGATGTTCATTTCGATACTCCTTTGCCGCAAGGAAGCAGTCAACTCGCTTCCCCCTTTTCATGACGCCCCGCCGCGATGGGAGGTGAATGGCTGCGGGCGTCATCGGTTCCCTATGTGCGGGCCGATTGAGGCCTAACGGCACCCTAAAAGGGGTGATTCCCCGGCTGGAATGAGGCAGAAACTTGACGTTGCGAACGTGCAACACCTGCCGCAACGTCAGCTTTTCGGCGGCCGGCCGGCCCTGCTTGGTCGCACAGCCGAGTACGCCTATATCTGGTTCGCCGGCTGGCGAATCGCGGCCGGCAGCAACGGGGTTTGTCCATGGCCAGCACAGAGACGGTCGCGCTCGTCACGGGCGGAGCACGCCGCATCGGCGCGGCCATCGCGCGCGACCTCGCGGCCAACGGCTTCGCGGTGGCGATTCACTATAATGGCGCGCGCGAGGACGCCGCGCGGCTGGCGGCCGATATCGAGGCCGCCGGAGGTCGCGCGGCGCTCGTCGAGGCCGACCTGACCGATATGGCGGCGGCGGACGGGCTGGTCGCAGCGGCGGAACGGGCGCTCGGGCCGGTGCAGCTCCTCGTCAACAATGCCTCGATCTTCGAGGACGACGCGGCCGACGATTTCGACTGGCAGGTCTGGGACCGGCACTTCGCGCTGCACGTCAAGGCGCCTGCGCTGCTGACCCGGCGGATGGCGGCGGCGCTACCGCAAGGGCGCGACGGCCTCGTGGTCAACGTCATCGACCAGCGCGTGTGGCGGCTGACGCCGAAATTCTTCTCCTATACGCTGTCCAAGTCGGCGCTGTGGACGGCGACGCGAACCATGGCGCAGGCTTACGCCCCCGATATCCGCGTCAACGCCATCGGCCCCGGCCCGACGCTGGCCAACGAGCGCCAGACGGAGGAGGATTTCGCGCGGCAGGTCGATGGCCTGATCCTGCGGCGCGGGCCGGCGCTCGCCGAATTCGGCGCGACGATCCGCTATCTGTGGCAGGCGCGCTCGCTCACCGGCCAGATGATCGCGCTCGACGGCGGCCAGCACCTCGCGTGGAAGACGCCCGACATATACGGGATCGCCGAATGAGCGGGCGCAGACTGGAAGACGACGTACCAGACGCCACCCTGCCCGAGGCGGCGGACGACGGCGCGCAACCCGCAGTCCCTGCGATCGAGTGGGAGCGGACCGACGGCGTCGGCGAGGGCAAGGTCGGCATCGACGTGATCCGCGAGCTGATCCGGCGGCTGCCCAACGCGCCCGGCGTCTACCGGATGATGAACCCGGCCGGCGACGTGCTCTATGTCGGCAAGGCGCGCAGCCTGAAGAAGCGCGTCGGCAACTATGCGCAGGGGCGGTTCCATACGCGGGGCATCGCGCGCATGGTGCGCGAGACGGCGGCGATGGAGTTCGTCGTCACCCGCACAGAGACCGAGGCGCTGCTGCTCGAAGCCAACCTGATCAAGAGGTTCAGGCCGCGCTTCAACGTGCTGATGCGCGACGACAAGTCGTTTCCCTATATCCTCATCACCGACGACCACCCCTCGCCCGGCATCTACAAGCATCGCGGCGCGCGCACGCGCAAGGGCACCTATTTCGGCCCCTTCGCCTCGGCCGGCGCGGTGGACCGCACCATCCACGCCATGCAGCGCGCCTTCCTTTTGCGCTCGTGCACGGATTCCTTCTACGCCAACCGCACGCGGCCGTGCCTGCTCTACCAGATCAAGCGGTGCTCGGCCCCCTGCACCGGCGAGATCGCCCCTGCCGATTATGCCGAACTGGTCGCGGAGGCGCGCGCCTTCCTGTCGGGCCGCTCGGCGCGGATACGCGAGGAGATCGCCGAGGCGATGCGCAAGGCCTCCGACGCGCTCGACTTCGAGCGGGCCGCCGTCTATCGCGACCGGCTCGGCGCGCTGTCGCACGTGCAGGGCCATCAGGGCATCAATCCGCAATCGACGGAGGAGGCCGACGTCTTCGCCATCCATCAGGAGGGCGGGCAGAGCTGCATCGAGGTGTTCTTCTTCCGCACCTTCCAGAACTGGGGCAACCGCGCCTATTTCCCCAAGGCCGACCCCTCGCTGGAGCCGTCGGAGGTGCTGGGTTCCTTCCTTGCCCAGTTCTACGACGACAAGCCCTGCCCGCGTCTCGTTCTCCTGTCGCACAAGGTCGAGGACCAGGCGCTGCTGGAGGAGGCGCTGAGCACGCGCGCCGGCCACAAGGTCGTCGTTTCGGTGCCCCAGCGCGGCGAGAAGAAGGCGCTGGTCGACCACGCGCTCCAGAACGCGCGCGAGGCGCTGGGCCGCAGGCTGGCCGAGACCTCGTCGCAGGCGCGGCTGCTCGCGGGGCTCGCCGAGACCTTCGGCCTTGCCCGGCCGCCGCGCCGCATCGAGGTCTACGACAACTCGCACATCATGGGCACCAACGCCGTCGGCGCGATGATCGTCGCCGGCCCGGAAGGCTTCGTGAAGAACCAGTACCGCAAGTTCAACATCCGCTCGACCGACATCACCCCCGGCGACGATTTCGGCATGATGCGCGAGGTGATGCAGCGGCGCTTCTCGCGACTGGTCAAGGAACATGCCGCGCCTGAACCGGAGGCCGAAGGCGACGACGAAGCGCCCGGCGACGCCTTCCCCGCCTGGCCCGACCTGATCCTGATCGACGGCGGACAGGGCCAGATGTCGGCGGTGCGCGCCATCCTCGACGAGCTCGGCATCGCCGACAAGGTCGCGGCCATCGGCGTCGCCAAGGGCGTCGACCGCGATGCCGGGCGCGAACGCTTCTTTGTCGCGGGCCGCGAGCCGTTCATGCTGCCGGTGCGCGACCCGGTGCTCTATTTCGTCCAGCGCCTGCGCGACGAGGCGCACCGCTTCGCCATCGGCTCGCACCGGGCGCGGCGCAGCCGCGAGCTGGTCAAGAACCCGCTCGACGAGATCGGGGGAATCGGCCCGACGCGCAAGCGCGCCCTTCTGCACCATTTCGGCTCGGCCAAGGCGGTGAGCCGCGCGGCGGTGGAGGACCTGATGCGGGTGGACGGCATTTCCGAGCGCGTGGCGCGGCTGGTTTACGGCCATTTCCATGAAAACGGCTGAGCCACAGCCATGCGCGGGACGCTAAAGCGGCTTTCGAGGTTGACCTTATTCGAGGCCATCTGATTACTAGCGTGAGGAACGATAGCGGGAAGCCATGTCTAGCCGAGCCTTCAACCTGCCCAACATGCTGACTTACGCGCGCATCCTCGCCGTGCCGCTGATCGTGCTGTGCTTCTATCTCGAAGGCCGCATCCATCCGACCGACTGGTGGCGCTGGGCCGCCGTCATCATCTTCATCCTCGCCAGCATCACCGACTATCTCGACGGCTACATCGCCCGCATCTGGAAGCAGACCTCCAATATCGGCAGGATGCTCGACCCCATCGCCGACAAGCTGCTGGTCTCGGCCGCGCTGCTGCTGCTCGCCTTCGACCGCACCATCGACAAATGGTCGCTGTGGGCGGCGATCATCATCCTGTGCCGCGAGATCCTCGTCTCCGGCCTGCGCGAATATCTGGCGGCGCTGAAAGTGTCGGTGCCGGTGACGCAGCTCGCCAAGTGGAAGACGGCGATGCAGCTCGTCGCCGTCGGCTTCCTGCTCGCCGGCCCCGCCGGCGACAAGATCGTGCCCTATACGACAGAGATCGGGCTGGCGCTGCTGTGGGCGTCGGCCATCGTCACGCTCTATACCGGCTATGACTATTTCCGCGCGGGGCTGAAGCACATCATCGAGGAGTAGGCCGCCCGATGAAGCTGAAATATTTCGCATGGGTGCGCGAGCGGATCGGCCTTGCCGAGGAGGAGGTCGAGCCGCCGGCAAGCGTGGTCTCGGCCGGCGACCTTCTCGACTGGCTGGCCCGGCGCGGCGACGGCTACGCCGAGGCGCTGCGCTATCCGCAGGCCATCCGTGTCGCGATCGACCAGGAACACGCCCACCACAGCGAGAAGATCGCCGGGGCGCGGGAAATCGCCCTGTTCCCGCCGATGACCGGGGGGTGAGGCCGTGGCCGCCCCGCCCCATGTCCGGGTCCAGCGCGAGGATTTCGACGCCGGCGAGGAAGTCGCGCGGCTGACGCAAGGCCGCGCCGACATCGGCGCCGTCGTCACCTTCCACGGGCTGTGCCGCGACGAGGGCGGCCGCCTCGCCGCGCTCGAGCTCGAACACTATCCCGGCATGGCCGAGGCCGAGATCGGGCGCATCGCGGCGCAAGCCGTGGCGCGCTGGCAGCTCGAAGGCTTGCGCGTCATCCACCGCCACGGGCTGATCCCGGCCGGCGGCAACATCGTGCTGGTCGCGGCGGCGGCCCCGCACCGGCAGGCGGCATTCGAGGCGGCGTCCTTCGTCATGGACTTCCTCAAGACGCAGGCCCCGTTCTGGAAGCGCGAGCACCTGCGCGACGGCACGCTCGGACCATGGGTCGAGGCGGCGGCCGGCGACGACGAGGCCACGTCGCGCTGGCAAACATTTACGCCGCGTTAAGCACCGCGTGTATTAGCCCCGCTCCCCGCCCGATCGTTAGAGGAATTGCAAGGCCGAAAGGCTAGATTCCGCCGTGGAACTGGGCGGTGGCACGATTGATGTTGCATGTCTTCGCACCCTTGGCGGCGGAAGGCGCCGGCAGCGTATGGCTGGCCGGCGCTGGCGCCCTCGCGCTGACGGCGATGGCGGCGGCCTTGCGTTTGCGCATCCGCCTCCGCCGCAGCGAGGAGGAGCGGGAAAACCATCGCAGCCTGATCGAGAACCTTTCCGAGGGTATCTATCGCTCGACGCCGGACGGCCGCCAGCTCAGCGCCAACAGGGCGCTTGCGCGGCTCAACGGCTATGGCAGCGAGGCCGAGATGCTGGCCGCCGTCGGCGACATCGCCGCCGAATGGTACGTGGTGCCGACGCGCCGCGACGCGTTCCGCGCCCTGCTGCGCCGCGACGGCGTCGTCGAGGATTTCGTCTCCGAGGTCTACCGCCACAAGACGCGCGAGCGCATCTGGGTCACCGAATCGGCGCGGCTGGTGCGCGACCGCAAGAGCGGCAGGCCGCTGTTCTACGAAGGCTCGGTGCGCGAGATCACCGAGACGGTGAACCGGCTGGAGGCGGAGGAGCGGCTGCGCAAGCTGTCCAGCCAGGTGCCGGGCGGCCTCGTCCAGTTCGTGCGCCACGCCGACGGCTCCTATACGGTGCCGTTCGTCAGCAGCGGCCTGCGCGCGCTTTACGGCCTCGATGTCGACGGGCCAGGCGTCACCCCGCGGCAGATCACGGCCATGGTCCACCCCGAGGACAGGGCCGCCTTCCTCGACAATGCCCGCGCCGGAGCCGACGCCGGCGCCTGGGACCAGGAATACCGCGTGATCCTGCGCGACGGCACGACGCGATGGCTGCAGATCAACGCCAAGCCGGAAACGGTCGAAAACGGCGTGATGTGGCACGGCTATATCAGCGACATCACCGCGCGCAAGGCGAGCGAAGCTGAGATCGAGAAGCTCGCCTTCTACGATCCGCTCACCGGCCTGCCCAACCGGCGCATGTTCATGGACCGGATGACGCGCGCCCTCGCCTGCTGCCGCGCCCGCGCGAGAACGGGCGCGCTGGTCTTCGTCGACCTCGACAATTTCAAGCTGCTGAACGACACGCACGGCCACGACGTCGGCGACGCCTTTCTCGTCCAGGTCGCCGGCCGGCTCAGGGGCTGCGTCGGGGCCGCCGACACGGTGGCGCGCATCGGCGGCGACGAGTTCGTCATCATCCTCGGCGAGGCCGGGCGCGACAGGGCGGGCGCGACGCGCGCCGCCATCCTCGCCGGCAACAAGGTTCTGTCGACGATGCGCGAGAGCTTCCGCCTCGGCGCGTTCGACCACCGCTCCTCGGCCAGCCTCGGCATCGTCGTGTTCGACGGCGAAAGCGCCTCCACCAACGAGATCCTCAAGCACGCCGACATCGCCATGTATCGGGTCAAAAGCGCCGGCCGCGACGGCATGGCGCTCTACGACCACCAGCCAGAAGCGCCGGCGGCCACGAAAAAGGGCCGCGGCGTCCGCCACGGCCCTTCGGAACAGTCGTCGCGCGCCCGACGGCGCGGAACCTGACTTCAGCCGACGATCTCGGTGTCGGAGAACCAGTACCTGATCTCCTGCGCGGCGGTCTCGGGCGCGTCGGAACCGTGGACCGAGTTCTCGCCGATCGACAGCGCGTGGACCTTGCGGATGGTGCCCTCGGCGGCCTGCGCCGGGTTGGTCGCGCCCATCACTTCGCGGTTCTTCGCGATGGCGTTCTCGCCTTCGAGAACCTGCACCACGGTCGGGCCGGAGGACATGAACTCGACCAGCTCGCCGAAGAAGGGGCGGTCCTTGTGGACGGCGTAGAAGCCTTCGGCTTCGCGGCGGCTCATCCACACCCGGCGGGAAGCGACGACGCGCAGGCCGGCCTCCTCCAGCATCGCGGTGATGGCGCCGGTCAGGTTGCGGCGGGTCGCATCGGGCTTGATCATCGAAAAGGTGCGCTCGATAGCCATTCTTCGTCCTCATTGTCTGGGAAAGGGAAAAGGTGGCGGGTCTATACAGGCGCGGCCAGCTTATGTGAAGGGGCCGCATTGGCGAACGGCCGGCGCTTCGTGTAGTCATGCCGCGACAAGAGGAGACGCAACGCCGATGCGCCGGCATTTCCAGATGTTCGCGGCCTATAATCGCTGGGCCAACGCGGTGCTCTACGACGCGGCGGCGGAGCTGTCGCCCGACGAGCTTGCGCGCGACGCCGGCGTCTTCTTCGGCTCGCTGATCGGAACGCTCAACCACATCCTCGCCGCCGATCGCATCTGGATGAAGCGCTTCACCGGCGAGGGCGCGGCCCCGGCCTCGCTCGACGCCATCCTCTACCCCGCCCTGCCGGTGCTGCGCGCCGCGCGCGAGACCGAGGACGAGCGCATCGTCGCGTGGATCGGCTCGCTGCCAGACGCGGCGTTTACCGGCCGCTTCACCTATCTGACCGTCACCGACATGCGCACGATCAGCCAGCGGCTGGCGCCGGCGCTCGCCCATTTCTTCAACCACCAGACGCATCATCGCGGACAGGCCCACGCCGTGCTGACGGCGCTCGGCCGCCCCTCGCCCGCGCTCGACCTGGTCTATTTCCAGCGCACCGAGGAAGGCCGCCCCTTCGCCTGAGACGGACGCTCAGAAGCGCAGCACGAGATCGACATCGCGCAACACGCTCTCCGACAGCGTTTCACCCTTATTGAGATGACCGGCGAGATCGAGCGTGGTGGAGCGGCGCGTCAGCATCGCGCAGGTCGCTGGCCGGTCTTCCACACGGGTTGCGTGCCAGCAGCCGGCGCGCATCAGCAAGCCCTGCCCCGGCGCGACGCGAAAGGCTAGCGCGCCGGCCGCATCGGGTGCGCCGTTCTGATCGCAGGGAGCGACGATCTGGATGATCGGGGCGGTCAGCGGGATGACCGCCTGCTCGGTCAGGCGGTGCGCTTCCAGCCGGCGGATATGAGGCTCGCGGCTGCGATAGCGCACCCACAGCACCTCCGGCTGGCCGCCGCCGGCATCGAACAGATGCTCGTGCCAGAAGTCGGAATCGGCGCTGAGATAGGCATCCGGGCCGTGGAAAGGCCCGGTCACGCCCAGCGCGACGCCGAAAGGCGCGAACGCCTCGGCGGTGAGTGTCCGGATGTCGATCATCGGCTCCTCCCAAAATCGGCTTCTCGCCCATCCTCTTGAGCCGGCAGCCCGCGAAAGTCGAATCGCGGTTTTTCATCGGCCGTGATCGACCCCGCTTATCGCGCCCCCTTGCACATGCGCCGCCCCCCGGTCCATAGAGCGCCCACCATGCTTATCCTCGACGACATTTCGCTGCGCATCGCCGGCCGGCTCCTTCTCGATCACGTCTCGCTGACCCTGCCGGCGGGGTCGAAGGCCGGCCTCGTCGGCCGCAACGGCACCGGCAAGACCACGCTGTTCAAGGCCATCACCGGCGAGCTTTCGACCGAGACCGGCTCGATCAGCTACCCCAAGGGCACCCGCATCGGCCAGGTGGCGCAGGAAGCGCCCGGCACCGAGGACGCGCTGATCGAGATCGTGCTGGCGGCCGACACGGAGCGGCTTTCGCTGCTCTCCGAAGCCGAGACCGCGACCGACGCCCACCGCATCGCCGAAATCCAGATGCGGCTCGCCGACATCG
>DAOMOI010000051.1:0-9614 GCA_035444225.1 Aquamicrobium sp.
GCATTGCGTGGTCACGGAGGACGCCACCGACCTCGACGACATGGTCGCGCGCGCCTGCCGCATCGCCCATGACGAGAGCTTCGCGCGCGAGGGCGACCGCATCATCGTCACCGCCGGCGTGCCGCTCAGGACGCCCGGCTCGACCAACATGCTGCGCATCGCCTATATCGGCGCGGAAGGGCAGGCGGGCGGCTGATCGCCCTGCAAATTGGGGTTCAGATTCCCTGGCCGGCCATGTCGTCGGCCAGCTTGCCGAACTCCGTCTGCGCCTCGCGCATCATCGGATAGATGTCGAGAAGCCGCTCATAGGCGGCGGCGGCCGCCTCGTTGTGGCCGGTGGCCTTCAATATCGCGGCCATGCCGGCCATCGCGCCGAAATGGCGCGGCTCCAGCCGCAGCACCCGGTCGATGTCGGCCATGGCGCGGGCATAGTCGTCGCCGGCGAAATGGACGGTGGCGCGCAGGTTCCAGCCTTCGGCATAGGCCGGGGCAAGGGTGACGATCTCGTCGAGATAGTCGAGCGCGGCGTCGTATTTCTTGTCGTCGACCGCCTTGTTGGCGCGGATCATCAGAAGGTCGATGGTGGCGCTGCCGGACTGCGACCATTGCTGGCGGATGAGCCGGGAAATCCGCTGCGCCGCCGCCTCGTTGCCGGCGCGCTTCAATTCATTGAACAGGCCGTCGAGCCGCGCGCCGGAATCGTCGGGGGCAAGGCTCGGCGCGCCATGGCCCGTGGTCTGCGCCGGGGCGACGGCGGCAAGGCCGAGAAGGATGGCGACGGAAATGGGCAAGACGCTCCGCATCATGCGGAAATCCTATCCCCGCACGGCGGAACGTCAAACTGAAATTTGCGTGTGGCGCGGAGGCGAGCCAACCCGTCCTTGGGGCTTCAGCCCTGGCGGGCCTTGAAGCGCGGCGCGGTCTTGTTGATGATGTAGACGCGGCCCTTGCGGCGAACCAGGCGGTTGTCGCGGTGACGCGCCTTGAGCGCCTTGAGCGAGTTCTTGATCTTCATCGGTCCAGCCCGTTTCCTGATGCCCTGACGGGCCAGCATAAAGGCGCAGCCCTTTCCACCCGAAGGCGGGGCGCGCCCGATCCGGGATGGCTCTTAAACGACGGCGGGTCGGGCTGTCAACCGCCCCGGCCGGGATTCGAGCACGGGATCAGGACGCGGCCCTGCGCCAGCCGGCGGCGAGCAGGCCGGCGCCGATCATCAGCGAGCCGCCGGCGCGGTTCACCGCCTTCTGGACTCCCGGCCGGCGGATCGCGCCCCGGGCCAGCGACGCCATCAGCGCATAGGCGGCGGCGTTCAGCGTCGCCAGAACGAGGAAGGTGGCCTCGAAGACGGCGAGCTGGAGCACGACATTGCCTGCGAGATCGAGGAACTGCGGCAGGAAGGCGACGAAGAAGACGATACTTTTGGGGTTCAGCGCCGTCACCGCATAGGCATGGAGGAAGATGCGGCGGGGGGCGACGACCGGCACGTCCGCCTCCGCCTGTCGCGCGATCGGCGCGCGCCACAGCCTGATGCCGAGATAGACGAGATAGGCGGCGCCGATCCATTTCAGCGCCGTGAACAGCGTGGCCGAGGCGGCGAGCAGCGCGCCGACGCCGAGGATCGAGGCGGTCATGGCGGTGAAGTCGCCGAGCGCGACACCGGCCACCAGCGCCAGTGCCGGCCGGCGGCCGTGGCCGAGCGCGTAGGAGATGACGAGAAGCACGGTCGGCCCCGGAATCGCGACGACGACGGCGGAGGCGACGGCAAAGGCGGCCCACAATTCGAACGACATCGGCGCAAGCTCCACGACGCACGCCGCCAGCAATCCACGGCGCCGCGCCGCCCGCAAGCGGAAATATCGTCAGCGTGCCTTCAGCCGGGTGAAATGGCCCATCTTGCGGCCGGGCCTCGCCTCGGCCTTGCCGTAGAGATGGACGACGACGTCCTTTTCCGCCAAGAGCTCCGGCACGCGGGCGATGTCGTCGCCGATCAGGTTCTGCATCTCGCAGTCGCTGTGGCGGGCGGGGTCGCCGAGGGCCTGGCCGGTTATGGCGCGGATGTGCTGCTCGAACTGCGACACGGCGCAGGCGGCCTCGGTCCAGTGGCCGGAATTGTGGACCCGCGGCGCGATCTCGTTGACCAGCACCCGGCCGTCGTCGAGCACGAAGAACTCGACGCCGATGACGCCGACATAGTCGAGCCCGGCGAGGATGGCGGCGGCAGCGTCGCGGGCGGCGGCCAGCGTCTCCGGCGCGGCGGCGGCCGGCACGGTCGATGTGTGCAGGATGCCGTGGCGGTGGACGTTCTCGGCCGGGTCGTAGACCCTGACCGCGCCGTCGCGGCCGCGCGCGGCGATCACCGAGATCTCGCGCTCGAACGGCACCAGCGCCTCGAGGATCAGCGGCACGGAGCCCATCGCGGTAAAGACGCCCTGCGTTGCGGCCGGCGCCTCGCGGCGGAAGACGCGCTGGCCCTTGCCGTCATAGCCGAGCCGCCGCGTCTTGAGCACGCCCTCGTCGTCGAAGGCGGCCAGGGCCGCGTCGAGGTCGGCGTCGCTATCGACGGCGAGGAAGCGCGCGGTGCCGATGCCCATGGCGTTGATTGCGGTCTTCTCGGTCAGCCGGTCCTGCGAGACTTCGAGCGCGCGCGGGGGTGGGAACACCGGCACGGATGCTGCGAGCGCCTCGGCCGCGGCCACCGGCACGTTCTCGAACTCGTAGGTGACGACGGCCGAGGCGTCGGCCAGCTCGGCGAGCGCGTCGGCGTCGTCGTAAGGCGCGACGATCTGGCTGTTGGCGACCTGCGCCGCCGGGCAGTCGGCCTGCGGCTCGAGCACGACGGTGCGGTAGCCGAGGCGGGCGGCGGCCATGGCCAGCATGCGGCCGAGCTGGCCGCCGCCGACGATGCCGATGGTCGCGCCTGAGGCAAGCGGCGCGGTCATGCGTCGTCGGCCGGGTGAAGCGCCACGGCGTCGGTCTGGGTCGCGCGCCAGGCGTCGAGCCGCTCGGCGAGGCCGGGATCGCATAGCGCCAGCACGGCGGCCGCCATCAGCGCCGCGTTGACCGCGCCGGCGCGGCCGATGGCCAGCGTGCCGACGGGGATGCCGGCCGGCATCTGGACGATGGAAAGCAGCGAATCCTTGCCCGACAGCGCCTTCGATTCGACCGGCACGCCGAAGACCGGCAGCGGCGTCAGCGCCGCCGTCATGCCGGGCAGGTGGGCCGCGCCGCCGGCGCCGGCGATGACGACCTTGTAGCCGGCGGCCCTGGCGCCGGTGGCGAAGTCGTAAAGCCGCTTCGGCGTGCGGTGGGCCGAGACGATCAGGTTCTCGTGCGCGACGCCGAGCGCGTCGAGCGTCTCGGCGGCGTGGCGCATCGTCGCCCAGTCGGACTGGCTGCCCATGATGATGGCGACGTCGGGTGCCGAACCGGCCATGGATGGTCTCCGAATGAAAGGGTCGCGCGGAACTTAAGCGATGATGTCGGGGATGATCCGGTCCTCAAGCTCCTTGAGCTTGTCCTTCAGCGCCAGCTTCTTCTTCTTCATCCGCTGCACCTGCAAGGCGTCGCAGCCGGCGGCGATCATGGCGTTGATCGCGGCGTCGAAATCCGTGTGATCCTGCTTGAGCCTGGCAAACTCGAGACGAATCTCGGCCTGTTCCTGTTCCGACATGCTCGTCCGTCTGAAGGTGGGGCGCCGGGGCGCCATGCGGGCGGTCGCCCGCAGCATGGGCGGGCCCGATCTTGATAACACGTTTCCTCCCGGGGCGAAAAGGCAGGAAAGGCATATTCGACAGCCGGCTGAATCGGTGGCACACTGTCATCGTGCTGTCATGTCCGGCGGCCTTCCCAGCGCCGGTTCGAGGCAGCGCGATGACGCAACCTTGAAGGGAGAGCCTATCATGTCTCTTGCATCCCATCTTGCGGAACTGCAACGCAAGCACGGCGACCTCGACCGGCAGCTCGACGAAGCGATATCGAGCCCTTCCACCGACGATCTCGAAATCGCCAGGCTGAAAAGACGCAAGCTGGCCATCAAGGACGAAATCGAAAGGCTTCAGGCGCCGACCCGGCATTGAACCCCATTGCATGAAGACCGCAACGGCCGGTGGCGGCAGCGCCGCCGGCCTTTTTCATCCGGCAGGGCTCACTCTTCCCAGAACTGGTCGAGCCAGATGTTGAGGGGCAGGAAGCCGTCGCCCTGAAGCGCGTAGATGCGCCGCGTGCCCTCGGCGCGGACGCCGACCAGTCCCGAATCGAGCAGCACCTTGAGATGCTGGGATACGGCCGGGCGCGACACCGGCAGGACGCCGGCCAGCTCGCCGACCGTCTTCGGCCCGCGCCGCAATTCCTCGAGAAGGCGGCGGCGGTTGGAGTCGGAGATCGCCATGAAAGCGTCGTGCGGGGTCATGGCTCCAGACTTGTAACCCCCCGGCCGCCAAAGACAACGACAAAAGCAAGGTGGGAGACAAAAGCGGCGCCGGCCGTCATTCGGGCGTCGGCCCGGCCGTGCCGGGGTCCGTCTCGCCCTCCTCGCTTTCGGGCTCGCTTTCGGGGCTGCGCGGGTCGAGCAGGCCGGCCTGCGGCGTCACCGCGCGCTCGGCCGGCAGGGTCTTGAACGCCTCGCGGTCCTCGACGGGAACCGGGGCGCGGACACGGGCGCGCAGGAGCGCATAGCAGCCGAGCGCGAAATGCGCCGCCGCCGTGGCGAGGAACAGGCTGTCCGGCCGCAGGCGCTCCATCAGGAAGGCGCCCATCAGCGGGCCGATCATGGTGCCGAAGCCGTAGAGCAGCAGCAGGCCGCCCGACACCTTGACGAAGTCCTCCTGGCTGGCGTGGTCGTTGGCGTGGGCGACGGCGATGGCGTAGAGCGTATAGGCCAGCGCGCCGTAGCCGCCGGTCAGCAGCAGGATCGCCACGGCGGAGCGGGGCGCGAAGGCGAACAGGACGAGGGCGAAGAACGCGGCCCCGAAGGCGGCCGCCGACAGGACGTAGCGGCGGTCGGTGCGGTCGGAGACGCGGCCGACGGGAAGCTGGGCCAGCGCGCCGGCGATGACGACGATGCTCATCATCAGCGCGATCTGGAAGGCGGAGATGCCGGCGCGGGCGCCGTAGACGGCGCCGAGCGTGCCCCAGGCGCCGTTGGCGATGCCGACGAGCAGGCATCCCACGGCCGCCACCGGCGAATTGGCGTAGAGGCCGGAAAGGTCGAGCCGCACGCCGGCGAGCGGCTGCGGCGTGGCGGCGGACGACACGGCGGTCGGGATCAGTGCGGCGCAGAACAGGATGCCGGCGACCATGAAGGGAGCGGTGGTCGAGATGTCGGTCATCGCCACCATCATCTGGCCGGCGGTGATCGCGCCGTAGGTCACCATCATGTAGAGGCCGAACACGGTGCCGCGATTCTCGTTGGTGGCGCGCTCGTTCAGCCAGCTTTCGATGACCATGAAAGCGCCTGCCATGACGAAGCCGGTGGCGGCGCGCAAGGCGATCCAGATCGAGGCGTCGATCCGCAGGCCCGTGGTCAGCGCGACGATGGCCGCCGAGGCGGCGAATGCGCCGAAGGCGCGGACATGGCCGACCTTGCGCACCAGGAACGGGGCCGAATAGCAGCCGGCGACGAAGCCGCCGGCCCAGGCCGTGCCGAGCAGGCCGAGCGCGGCGGTGGAGAAACCCTCCGCCTGCCCGCGCAGCGGCAGGAGCAGGCTGTGCAGGCCCGACGCCGCGAGCAGGAAGGCGGTGCCGCCGAGCAGCGACAGGATCGAGCGATAGGTGGCGAGCATGGCGTCTCCCGCTGGCGGCGGCACTCTGGCGAATCGGGGCTCCCCCCGTTTGGGGCGCAATATGGCGGATTTTCAGGCGGCGCGCCCTCGGGCATCTTGCAGTCGGACGGAATCGCCCGACGTCGCATAAAGACGGCTAGCGAGACGACGCTGAGCAGCGGAGCTGCGTTCGCCGGAATGCCGCCGCTCTAGCGCCGGAACAGCGCCTCCGCCGCCTGGCGCGTCGAGCCCTTGGCCCGCAGCTCGGCCTCCAGCCGGACGATCTCGTCCTTCAGCTGGCCGATCCGGCCGTGAAGCTCATCGACCGACAGCAGCGACAGCTCCTGCCCGATCTGATGGACGCGCACGGGTTTCGCGGGTTCGTCGTCGAACAGCGACATTTTCCTGATCCTCCGCTTTGCCTTGCCCGGCGCGAGTGTACATAAAGAGGGCCGGGTCGGGCAAACCCCCGCCACATTCGCGGGCAAGGCGGGCGCAAGCGCGAAGGAAGGACGAGGACATGACGGCACCCACACTCCCCGAAACGATGACGGCGATCGCGATCACCGAGCCGGGCGGGCCGCTGGTGCTGAAGCCGCAGACGCGGCCCGTGCCCCGGCCGAAGCCGGGCGAGATCCTGGTCCGCGTTCGCGCCGCCGGCGTCAACCGGCCCGATGTGCTGCAACGGCAGGGCGCCTATCCGCCGCCGGCGGGCGCCTCGGACCTGCCGGGGCTGGAGGCGGCCGGCGAGGTGGCGGCGCTGGGCGAGGGGGTTAGCCGCTGGCGCGTCGGCGATGCGGTCTGCGCGCTGACGCCCGGCGGCGGCTATGCCGAGTATGTCGTCGTCCACGAGAGCAACGCGCTGCCGGTTCCGGCCGGCTTCACCTTCACGGAAGCGGCGGCGATTCCCGAGACCTTCTTCACCGTCTGGCACAACGTGTTCCAGCGCGGCGGCCTCGCCGCCGGCGAGAGCTTCCTCGTCCATGGCGGTTCGTCCGGCATCGGCACCACCGCGATCCAGCTTGCAACCGCCTTCGGCGCGCGCGTCTTCGCCACCGCCGGCACGGCCGCGAAATGCGAGGCCTGCATGCGGCTCGGCGCGGCGCGCGCCATCAATTATCGCGAGGAGGATTTCGTGCGCGTCGTCAGGGACGAGACCGGCGGCAAGGGCATCGACGTCATCCTCGACATGATCGGCGGCGATTATGTCGCGCGCAATTACGTCGCGGCAGCCGAGGACGGCCGCATCGTCCAGATCGCGACGCTGGGCGGGGCAAAGGCCGAGACCGATTTCGCCCGGCTGATGGTCAAGCGGCTGACGCATACCGGCTCGACGCTCAGGCCGCGTCCGGTCGCGTTCAAGGCGCGGATCGCGGCCGAGCTGGAGCAGAAGGTGTGGCCGTTGCTGGCGCAACGCAAGATCGCGCCGGTGATGGACACGATCTTCCCGCTCGCCGAAGCCTGGCGTGCGCATGAGCGCATGGAGGAAGGCGAGCACATCGGCAAGATCGTGCTCGACGTGAGCTAGGGCCATTGCGGGAAGCCCGCAATGGCCTTGCACTTGTCCGGTCTACGCGGCCGCCACCGCCTCGATCTCGACCAGCAGCGCCGGCGAGGCCAGCGCCTTGACGTAGACCAGCGTGGTGGCCGGCGGCGGCGACGGCAGCAGGGGGCCGGCGGCGGCGGCGAAGCCGTCCATCAGGCTCTCGTCCGTCAGGTAGATGGTGGATTTGACGATGTTGGAGCCGTCCATTCCCGCCGCGGCAAGGACGGCGTTCAGGTTGGCGACGGCCACGCGCGCCTGCTCGCCGATGCCCTCGGCGACACTGCCGTCCGCCCGCACCCCGACCTGGCCGGCGACGAAGACGAGGCGCTGCGGCGACACGATTTCGACGCCGTGGCTGTAGAAGCCGGGAGCCGGCACGCCTTCGGGATTGAATTTCCTCGACATGGTATTCTCCTTCTCCGCTGGTTGATCCGTCTCAGCCGGTGTCTCCGGCCCGGAACCGTATCCGCGCTTCTTTCAAGCGCCTGAATTCGTCGCGTATCGCCTCCTCGTGGCGGCCCCCGGCGCGGCCGGCGCGGGTCATCAGCAGGATGCCCTGATAGATCAGCGCCAGGCGGTCGGCGACGGGCCGGGCCGCCTCGGGCCCGATCTCGCGCGCCAGCACGGCATGGAGCGAGGCGTCCACGAGGTCGAGCGCCCTGGCCACGCTCTCGTCGGCGACGGAGCCGGAGGACCCGAACTCCATCGCCGCGTTGCTGACCATGCAGCCGAAGCCGTCGGTCAGCGGCGGGCGGAACAAAGTGAGGAAAAGCTCCTCCAAATCGTCGAGCGTGGCCTCGGGTCCGGCATGGGTCCTGAGCCGTGCGACGACGAAGCTGTCGACATAGTGGGCGAGCGCCGCCCGGTAGAGGCCGTCCTTGTCGCGATAGGCGTTGTAGAGGCTGCCCGAGGTCAGGCCGGTCGCCTCCTCGAGCTGCCTGATCGAGATGCGCGCATAGCCATGGCGGCGGAAAGCGTGCATGGCGCGGCCAAGAACCTCTTTCTCATCGAACGACCGATTGCGGGCCATGTCTCGCTCTTTCTGTAATTATTATTCTAGAATAATCGTTCTTGAATTTTTGTCAATCCGCTCTTTGCCACGGCCGCTTTTCGTTGCGCATGGCCGAAAATCGGACTATATCTTCGGCGATTTTCCCAAATTGGTGGCTGTGCCCACCGCCCGCGACAGGGACGCGGGCGAACGAGAGGATTTTTGCTGATGGCCAATACGCTGCTCATGCCCAAGGCGACCGCCGTATGGCTGGTCGACAACACCGCGCTGTCGTTCGACCAGATCGCCCAGTTCTGCAAGCTGCACCCGCTGGAAGTGAAGGCGATCGCGGACGGCGAATCGGCGCAGGGCATCAAGGGCCTCGATCCGGTCATCACCGGCCAGCTCTCGCGGGAGGAGATCGCCAAGGGCGAGGCCGACCCCGAGCACCGGCTGAAGCTGTCTGAGCCCAAGGTGCGCGTGCCGGAATCGAAGCGCCGCGCGCCGCGCTACACGCCGCTGTCCAAGCGCCAGGACCGGCCGAACGCCATCCTGTGGCTGGTCAAGAACCATCCCGAGCTGAAGGACGCGCAGATTTCGCGTCTCGTCGGCACCACCAAGGCGACGATCGAGCAGATCCGCAACCGCACCCACTGGAACGCGGCCAACCTGACGCCGATGGACCCGGTGACGCTCGGCCTGTGCTCGCAGATCGACCTCGACCTCGAGGTCCAGCGCGCCTCGCGCGGCCAGCCGGCGGCGGCGGCCGGCGACACGCTGCTGCCGGCCTCGGTGACGGAGAGCCTCGACGTGCGCGACAAGGACGAGGACGAGCTGGACGCCGACGCCGTCTTCGCCAAGCTGTCGTCGCTCAAGTCGAATGCGCCGGAGGAGGACGAGGAGTAGTCCTCGCTTCCAGCAGATCTGCCGGATGATTAGCCGGCGCGGGATTTTCCTGCGCCGGCTTTGTTTTACGCGAAAGGCCGTGTCAGGCGCCGATGCCCTTGCCGTGAAGCGCCGTGCCGATCTCGTCGAGGATGGCGGGATCGTCGATGGTGGCCGGCATGTTCCAGTCCTCGCGGTCGGCGATCTTCTGCATCGTGCCGCGCAGGATCTTGCCCGAGCGCGTCTTGGGCAGGCGCTTGACCGTCACCACCGACTTGAAGGCGGCGACCGGGCCGATCCTGTCGCGCACCAGCGCGATCACTTCCTTCTCGATGTCCGCCTCTCCGCGCGCGACGCCGGCATTCAACACCACGAAGCCGAGCGGGATCTGGCCCTTCATGCCGTCATGCATGCCGACGACGGCGCATTCGGC
>DAOMOI010000052.1:0-4561 GCA_035444225.1 Aquamicrobium sp.
GCACCGAGTTGCGGGCCATGACCTTCAACGGCTCGATCCCCGGCCCGATGATGGTCGTGCATGAGGGCGACTATGTCGAGCTGACCCTCATCAACCCCGAGACCAACGAGATGGCGCACAATATCGACTTCCATGCCGCCACGGGCGCGCTGGGCGGCGGTGCGCTGACCTTCGTGATGCCGGGCGAGCAGGTCAAGCTGCGCTTCAAGGCGACGCGCGCCGGCACCTTCGTCTACCACTGCGCGCCGGAAGGCATGATCCCCTGGCACGTCGTCTCCGGCATGTCCGGCACGATCATGGTGCTGCCGCGCGACGGCCTGAAGAACGAGAAGGGCGAGCCGGTCCGCTACGACACCGTCTACTACATCGGCGAGAACGAGTTCTACATCCCGCGCGACGAGGACGGAAACTTCATCAAGTTCGCCTCGCTGGGCGAGAGCTACGAGGAGACGATGAAGGTCATGCGCGGCCTCGTGCCCACCCATGTCGTGTTCAACGGCCGGGTCGGCGCGCTGACGGGCGACAACGCGATGAAGTCGAAGGTCGGCGAGACGGTGCTGTTCGTCCATTCGCAGGCCAACCGCGACAGCCGGCCCCACCTGATCGGCGGCCATGGCGACTATGTCTGGGAAGAGGGCAAGTTCGCCAACCCGCCGGCCAAGGATCTCGAGACCTGGTTCATCCGCGGCGGCTCGGCCGGTGCAGCGCTCTACACCTTCCTCCAGCCGGGCGTGTACGCCTATGTCAACCACAACCTGATCGAGGCTGCCGAGCTTGGCGCCACCGCCCACGTCGTGGTCGATGGCGAATGGAACGACGACCTCATGATGCAGGTCGAGGCGCCGGGGCCGATCCCGACCAACTGATCGGGATCAGGGTGTCTTGACCATGGCGCGGCCCGCCCTTCTCCGGGGGCGGGCCGCTTCCTTTTGGCGCACCCCGCGGCGTGGGTTCGGCGGCGTTGCTTGCGCAAAAACAAAGAGACGCGCCGCGCCCATCCTATCATTTCCATCATCACCCCTTCCTGAGGGAGACGAAAGATGAAGGTCCATGCCGTTGCCGCCGTCGCCGCCGCCGCCTCGCTGGCCGCCGCCTTCATGATGCCGGTGCCGGACGCCCCGGCCCCCATGGGGCGCCCCGGCGTGATCGCGCCGATCGAGACGGTCTCCGTCGCGCCCGGGCGCTTCGAATACCAGGTCGCCGGCGAGTTCCTGAAGTCCGGCCGCGTCGTCGAGGGGCCGAGCGTCGAGAAGCGGTTCCGCCGCCCGGTCGAGATCATGAAGTATCAGGTCAGCGTCGCCGAATATGCGGCCTGCGTCGCCGACGGCGCCTGCCAGCCGGCGGACACGCGCGCGGTCGGCGACATGCCTGTCACGATCATGCCTGTCACGGGCGTCAGCCACCGTGACGCCACCGCCTATGCCGCGTGGCTGTCGCAGCGCACCGGCGACGACTGGCGCCTGCCCAGCGACGAGGAATGGACCTTCGCCGCGGCCGAGCGTTTCGGCGCGGAGGCCAACGGCATCGACGCCGGCGACGACGGCTCCAACCCGGCCGCGCGCTGGCTCGCCGCCTATCGCAGCCGCGCCGCGCCCACGGAGCGCGACGCGGCGCCGAAGCCGCGCGGCCATTTCGGCGTCAACGCCAACGGCCTCGCCGACCTTTCCGGCAATGTCTGGGAGTGGACCTCGACCTGCTTCACCCGCAATCGCATCGACGCGGCCGGCCGGCTGGCCGAGGCGACGACCAATTGCGGCGTGCGCGTCATCGGCGGCCGGCACCGCGGCTACATGTCGGGCTTCCTGCGCGACGGCAGGAGCGGCGGCTGCGCCGCCGGCATGGCCCCGCCCGACAATCTCGGCTTCCGGCTGGTGCGCGAGCCCGCGCCGGCGATCGGGGTCGCGCTCATCCGCCGCATCGTCGGCCCCGAGGCGCGCGGCTGAGCCGGGAAGGAACGCAGCTGCCCGTGAAAAAAGGCCGCAAGGACGCCGCTTGCGCGGCAGGCCCGGCATATGACACTGTGTCGCCATTGCGGGTCGGGGGCGCGACAGGGTCGTCCCGCCGCGAGAAGGGGGAGGATGACGCGAAGGTGAACCGTCTCGACCGTTCGCTGATTTCGAGCCTGCCGCTGTTCGAGGGGATGGCGGCTGAAGACCTCGACCGCGTCCTCAACGCCGCCCGCTCGCTGCGGTTTTCCGCCGGCTCCACCATCTTCGAGCAGGAGGGCGAGGCGCACACCTTCTTCGTGCTGCTCGACGGCCATGTCCGGGTGATGAAGACGACGCCCGAAGGGCAGCAGGTCACGGTGCGCTACATCGTGCCGGGCGAGTTGATGGGCATCGCCCATGCGCTCGGCCGCGATACCTATCCCGCCACCGCGCTCGCCGTGGTCGACTGCGTCGTGCTGGCCTGGCCGGGCGCGGCCTGGTCGCAATTCGCCACCGCCTTTCCCTCCTTCGGCGCAAACACCTACAAGACCGTCGGCGAGCGGTTCCAGGACACGCAGATGCAGGTCGTCGAGATGGCGACCAAGCAGGTCGAGCAGCGCGTCGCCCATGCGCTCCTGCGCCTGATCAACCAACGCGGCCGCAAGACCGAGGAGGGCATCGCCGTCGATTTCCCGATCTCGCGCCAGGACATCGCCGAGATGACCGGCACGACGCTGCACACGGTCAGCCGGCTCCTGACGGCGTGGGAGGACAAGGGGCTGGTCAAGGGCGGCCGCCGCAAGGTGACGGTGGTGGAGCCGCACCGGCTGATGGTGCTGGCCGAGGGCCGCGCCGGCGGCGACTGACGCCGCCTCAGCCTCGGATCGCGGCCTTCATCGCGGCGCGGAAGCGGTCGCCGTCGAGGTGATGCTCCCTCACCGCGTCCTCGATCGTGTGGAAGGGCGCGATCGGGCAGCCGACGCACAGCATGCCGTGGTCGAGCACGACCCGGATCGTGGCCGGCCATTCGCGCATGATCTCGTCCATGGACATGTCTTCGTCGAGAACCGGCTTCATGGCGGCGCCTCAGTGCAAACAAGCCGCCAGTCTAATGCCGATGCGGCGCGCGCTCCTTGCGCCGCCGCAACCTTCACGCGGTTATCGCGCGCTCCTCGCGCTGCCGCGCGGGCAGGGGGCCGCCGCGGAAATCGTCCGGGCCGAGCAGGATGTCGGCCAGCGTGTAACGGTCGAGCGTCGCCTGGAACGAGGCCGCCGCCTCGCTCATCACGCCGGCCAGCTTGCAGCAGCGCGTCAGCACGCACTGGTTGCCGGTGGCGAAGCACTCGACGAGCGCGAAATCCGGCTCGGTCAGGCGCACCACGTCGCCGATGCGGATGGCCTCGGGCCGCCGCGCCAGCGTCAGCCCGCCGGAGCGGCCGCGCACCGCCTTGAGGTAGCCGCCGCGCGTCAGCGTGTTGGCCACCTTGTTCAGATGGGTGCGCGACAGGCCGTAGACGCGCGCCGTCTCCTCGATGGTGACGAGGCGGTCGCCGGCGGAGGCCGCATACATCAGCATCCGCAGCGCATAGTCGGAAAAGTTGGTCAGCCGCATCTCGTCGCCCCGCCCGTTTCGTGCCCGCCCGTCATAGCCGCTCCTCGGTGATCGGCTCGATCGACAGCGTGTCCTCGCCGCGGTTGAAGGCCACGGCGAGACGGAATGAATGGGCGATGCGCAGCGCCCGGTCCATGAACAGCGCGGCCACGTCCTCCGGGCAGAGCCGCCGCACCGTGTCGCGGAACAGGCTGAGCCAACGGCGGAAATGCGCTTCGCCCAAACCGGGGATGCGCAGGTGCGGAGGCAGCGGCCGGCCGTCGTAACGGTCGGTGCGCAGAAGCGTCGCCGACCAGAACGCGCACAGCTTGTCGAGATGGGCGGGCCATTCGTCGGGCGCGATCGCGGCATCGAAGACCGGCCCGATCAACGGGTCGCGGCGCACCGCCGCGTAGAAATCGTCGACCACGGCGCGGATCATCGTCTCGTCGAGCGCCTCCGGCAGCGGCCTGCCGTCGACCAGCATCGTGCGCCGCGGCGCGGGCCGGCCCCTCATGACCGCGCCTCCCGCGTCGTGAGGGGGCGGCCGGCGCGGATGATGACGCGATAGCTGCCGTCCGGCTCGGTGGCGCCGCGCCAGCGGTGGCCGCGCGCCTCCAGTTCCTTGAACAGCAAGGCCGGCTCGCGCGGCAGCAGCGCCACCAGCGCCTCGCCCGGCATCAGCCGCTCCAGCACTTCGAGCGTGCGCATCGTCGGCTCGGGCGGGTCGAGATGGCGGTTGTCGATCTCGATCGACGGCTCGGGCCAGTCGTCGCCGGCTTCCGCCCGCGCCGTGCCCGATGCAAAAGACTCCTGCGGCGTGAACAGCACCTCCCAGTCGCCGCCGCCGGTCTCGCGCGCCGCCGCCTCGAAGCCGCGCGCGCCGAGCAGACCGAACAGCGGCACCGGCTTGAAGGGCGCGAACAGCCTCAAGGATTGGCCGGGCGCCAGGCTCGCCACCGCCTCCATGATCGCGCCGAACGGCTCGCCGCCGTCGCGCAGGATCGGCCGCACGTCGAGATCGAGGGGCGGAATGCTCATC
>DAOMOI010000052.1:4571-9547 GCA_035444225.1 Aquamicrobium sp.
GGTCCAGCGGTCGCGTGTCGTCGGGGGCGGTGCTCATCGTGCGGTTTCCATGCTCCATGCCGCCCATGTTCCGGCCGCCAGCCATCCTGCCGGCGCGCCATCGCGGCAGTATCGGCACCTAAACATAGATTGTCAATCTAACGATAAGCCGCCCGTGGGACGACGATTTTGCAGGGATTGCGGTCCGGTAATGTAGCGGATGGATGATTCTTTGCGCCGCCCGCCGGGAAGGCGGGCGGCGCGGTTCGGAAATCAGATGAAGAAGACGAAGCTCGCCAGCACGAAGACCGGGATCAGCACCGCGCCCGACCACAGCATGTAGCCGAAGAAGCTCGGCATCGCGACGCCGGCCCCGCGGGCGATGGCGTAGACCATGAAGTTGGGCGCGTTGCCGATATAGGTGTTGGCGCCCATGAACACCGCGCCGGCCGAGATCGCCACCAGCGTCGAGGACAGCGTGGTCATCAGCGCCTGCGGGTCGCCGCCGGCCATCTCGAAGAAGACGAGATAGGTCGGCGCGTTGTCGAGGAAGGAGGACAGCGCCCCGGTCAGCCAGAAATAGGCGAGGTCGTTCGGCCCGCCGTCGGCGCGAGTGACGAGCGCGACCAGCGGCCCGAAGGCGCCGTCGAGCCCCGCGCGCAGGATGGCGATCACCGGCACGATGCAGATGAAGATGGCGGCGAACAGCTTGGCGACCTCGAGGATCGGCCCCCAGTTGAAGCCGTTGGCGGCACGGTCCTCGCGCCGCGACACGGCGAGCGACACGAAGGCGAGCGCCAGGATGATGACGTCGCGCAGCAGGTTCTGCCACTCGACGGTGACGCCGGCGATCGTTATGCCGCCACCCGGCTTCCACATGCCCGACATCAGGATCGCGGCGATGACGCCGGCGAGCAGCGGCAGGTTGGCGAGGCCGCGCAGGCGGATGCGCGAATCGGGCGTCGGGTCGACGGCCCTCGGCTCCGCGCCCTCGCGGCGGTAGAGCACGGTGTCGAGCACGAAGAAGATCGCCAGCACCAGTCCGCCGACGAACAGCGTCTCGGGCAGGAGGTGCGTCGTCGTCCAGAAGAACTCGACGCCGCGCAGGAAGCCGAGGAACAGCGGCGGGTCGCCGAGCGGCGTCAGCGAGCCGCCGATATTGGAGACGAGGAAGATGAAGAACACCACGACGTGGACGTTGTGGCGGCGATTGTCGTTGGCGCGCAGGATCGGCCGGATCAGGATCATCGACGCGCCGGTGGTGCCGACCACCGAGGCCATCAGCGAGCCGATGAGCAGCAGGCCGGAATTGACGAGCGGCGTGCCGTGGATGTTGCCGGCGACGAGGATGCCGCCGGCGATGGTGAACAGCGCAAACAGCAGGATGATGAACGACATGTATTCGAGCAGCATCGCGTGCAGCACGGCTTCCGCCGCCGCCGGCAGCCCGTAGGCCAGCGTGAGCGGCACGATGACGAGCACGGCCCAGAAGGCGGCGATCTTGCCGTAATGATGTTCCCACGCATGCGGGAAGAACAGCGGCCCGCTGGCGATGGAAAGCAGGATGCCGGCGAAGGGAATGGCCCAAAGCAGCGACATGTCTGCGCCGGGAAGACCGTGCGCCTCGGCCGCGTGGGCCAGCGGCGAGGCAAGGCACGCCATCGCCACCACGATCATTCCCGTCATCAGCCGCATCGCCCGTCCTCCCTCGCCGTTCGCTGTTCGTCTCCGCCCCTCATAGCGGCCCGCGCGCCCGGGTTGAAGCGGAAACGGGAAAAATCCCGGCATGTTTGCCTTCCATGGGGCAAATCGCGCCCTTTGCCTTTGGCGCGGATGCGATTATGAAGCAGCAAATGGAGAGCAAGCCATGGAGAGCAAGCCATGACGTCCGTTATCAAGGTCCCCCCGCTCGTCACGGTTTTCGGCGGCGGCGGTTTCATCGGCCGCCATGTCGTGCGCGCGCTGGCCAAGCGCGGCTATCGCGTGCGGGTCGCGGTGCGCAACCCCAATCTCGCGATCCATGTCCAGCCGCTCGGCAATGTCGGCCAGATCCAGCCGGTGCAGGCCAATCTGCGCGTGCGCTGGTCGGTCGATCGCGCGGTCGAGGGCGCGGACTGCGTCGTCAACCTCGTCGGCATCCTGCATGAGGGCGGCCGCCAGACCTTCAACGCGGTGCAGGATTTCGGCGCCCGCGCCGTGGCCGAGGCGGCGCGTGCCGCCGGCGCCAGGCTCGTCCACGTCTCGGCCATCGGCGCCGACCCGGAGTCGCCGGTTGCTTACGCCCGCACCAAGGGGCAGGCCGAGAAGGCCGTGCTCGACATCGTCAAGGATGCGATCGTCTTCCGCCCGTCCATCGTCTTCGGGCCGGAGGACCGCTTCTTCAACCGCTTCGCCGCCATGGCGCGGCTGTCGCCGGCCCTGCCGCTGATCGGCGGCGGCGAGACGAAGTTCCAGCCGGTCTATGTCGGCGACGTCGCCGAGGCCATCGCCCGCGCCGTCGACGGCAAGGTCGCCGGCGGGCGCGTCTACGAACTGGGCGGGCCGGAGGTGCGCACCTTCCGCGCGCTGATGGAGGAGATGCTGAAGGTGATCGCCCGCAGGCGCTTCCTCGTCCCGCTGCCGTGGTGGCTGGCCAGGCTGCAAGGGCGCATCCTCGGCCTGCTGCCCAACCCGCTGCTGACCGCCGACCAGGTCGAGCTTTTGAAGCGCGACAACGTCGTCTCCGAGGCCGCGCGCGAGGAAGGCCGGACGCTGGAGGGGCTGGGCATCACGCCGCGCACGACCGAGGCGATCCTGCCGACCTATCTGTGGCAGTATCGCACCGCCGGCCAGTTCACCAAGACCACGGCGGCCTGAGAGACAGCCCGGAATTGGAGACGCTCGCCGCGCTTTTGCCTGACGGCCTCGGCCTTGGCGCGGCGACGCTGCTCGTCGTCGCTTCCTTCTTCACCTCTGCGCTGACCGCCGCCTTCGGCGTCGGCGGCGGCGTCGCCATGCTGGCGCTGATGGGACTGTTCATCCCCGTCGCGGCGCTGATTCCCGTCCATGGCGCGGTCCAGCTCGGCTCCAACACCGGCCGCGCCTGGCACCAGCGGGCCTTCGTGCGGCGCGATATCTTCGCGCCCTTCCTCGCCGGCTCGCTCGCCGGCGCCGTGGCCGGCGCGGCCTTCGTCGTCCAGTTGCCGGATGCGGCATTGAAGCTCGTGCTCGGCCTGTTCATCGTCGCGGTGACGTGGACGCGGATTCCCGGCTTCGACCGGCTGTCGCGCGCCGGCCTGGCGATAGGCAGCGCCGTCACCGCGCTGGCGACGATGTTCGTCGGCGCGACCGGGCCGCTGCTTTCGGCCTTCTTCGCCCAACTGATGCCAAACGACCGCAAGGCGCTCGTCGCCACCCATGCGGCCGGCATGACCGTCCAGCATTTCCTGAAAGTCGTGGTGTTCGGCCTTGCCGGCTTCGCCTTCGCCGCGTGGGCGCCGCTGGTCGCGGCGATGATCGTTTCGGGCTATCTCGGCACGGTCCACGGCAGCGCCTGGCTGGAGAAGCTGCCGGAAGAGACCTTCCGCCGCTGGTTCAGGATCGGCATCACTTTGCTCGCGCTCGACATGATCCGCCGCGGGCTGGCGGCGTATCTTTGAGCCGTCAGCCGAGGACGTAAAGGCCGATCAGGCCCAAGGTTCCCACGATCAGCCGCCACCAGGCGAAGAGCGCGTAGCCGCGCTTCGACACGAAGTCGAGGAGACGCCGCACCACCAGCACCGCGGCGACGAAGGCGCAGACGAAGCCGGTGGCGATGATCGGCAGGTCCGCCGCCGACAGCGCGTCACGGTTCTTGAACAGGTCGTAGGCGAAGGCCCCGGCCATGGTCGGCATGGCGAGGAAGAACGAGAACTCGGCCGCCGAGCGCTTGTCGGCGCCGAGCAGCAGGCCGCCGACGATGGTCGCGCCCGAGCGCGACACGCCGGGGATCATGGCCAGGCACTGGAACAGGCCGATGCGGAAATAGACCGACAGCGGAAACCGCCCGGCATCGGTGTATTTCGGCGTCATCGTGCGCCGGTCGACCCACAGCAGAACGAAGCCGCCGAGGATGAGCATGACGCAGATCAGCACCGGCGTCTCGAACAGCACGCTCTTGATGAAGCCGTGGGCGAGCGCGCCGATCACCGCCGCCGGCAGGAAGGCGATCAGGATGCCGAGGACGAAATTCTGCGTGGCGCGGTCCGAGGGCAGCTTCACCGCCATCTCCCACAGCCGCGAGAAATAGACCGACAGGATGGCGAGGATCGCGCCGAGCTGGATCAGCACCTCGAATGCCTTGCCGGTGGAGCGGAAGCCCATGAAATGGCCGGCGAGCAGGATATGGCCGGTCGAGGAAACCGGGATGAATTCGGTCAGCCCCTCGAGGATGCCGAGTATGGCGGCTCCGACGATGGTTTGATCGCTCATTGAACCTCCGTCGCCGGGCTGATCGCGCCGCCGGCCTGTCGCTTGTCAGGGGGATCGTGAGCGCCTATAGGACGGGGCTGGCCCGGCGCCCGACTCATGAAAACGGGTCAGAGACTTAGCGCCGCCGCCGTAAAAAAGCCAGAGCGTTGCGTTTCCCCGGTTCCATGCTGACCCTGTTTCATCATCCCCTGTTCGCCTCCTGCCGCTTCGTGCGCCTTTCCTTCGGGGAATATGGCGAGGAGCTGGCGCTGATCGAGGAGAAGCCCTGGCAGCGGCGCAAGGAATTCCTGGCGCTGAACCCGGCGGCGTCGCTGCCGGTCCTGCTCGCCGAGGGCGACCGGCCGATCGTCGGCGCGACCGTTGTGGGCGAATATATCGACGAGACGCGCGGCGTGTTGAAGCGCGACCGCCGGCTGATGGCCGAGGACCCGCTGGCGCGGGCCGAGATCCGCCGCCTGGTCGACTGGTATCTCGACAAGCTCGAGGCCGACGTCACCCGCCATCTGGTGCGCGAGCGGGTGCTGAAGCCGGCGATGGGCGCCGAGTTC
>DAOMOI010000053.1:0-8562 GCA_035444225.1 Aquamicrobium sp.
AACCGTGCCGCTTCCCCCTTCTCCCCGTTCACGGGGAGAAGGTGCCCGAAGGGCGGATGAGGGGCGGTGCCGACGTTTGATCGTCAGCCCGTGCCTGTCACCAGCCTGTCACCCTTGCCCCAGCCGCTTCTCGACCGCTGCGGCGACCGCTTCGGCGGTGATGCCGAAATGCCTATAGAGGTCCTCGATGCGGCCCGAGGCGCCGAAGCCTGTCATGCCGACGAAGAGACCGTCGGAGCCGATGATGGAGTCCCAGCCCTGACGGATGCCGGCCTCGACGGCGATCCTGAGGGGTGCCGTGCCGAGGACGCCGGTGCGATAGCTTTCCTCCTGCTGGAAGAACAGCTCGAAGGACGGCACCGAGACGACACGGGCGGCGATGCCGCGCTTGTCCAGCTCGGCCCTGGCGGCGAGCGCGATCTCGACTTCCGAGCCGGTGGCGAAGATCGTGGCCTTGGCCTCGCCCCTGGCGCCGGCAAGCTCGTAGGCGCCGCGCGCGGTCAGGTTCTCTTCGCTATGCTCGGTGCGCACGGCAGGCAGGTTCTGGCGCGTCAGCGCCAGCGTCGTCGGCGTGCGGGTGGATTTCAGCGCCACCTGCCAGGCTTCCGCCGCCTCGACGGCGTCGGCCGGCCTGAGCACGGTATGGTTGGGGATGGCGCGCAACGCCGCCAGATGCTCGACCGGCTGGTGCGTCGGCCCGTCTTCGCCAAGGCCGATCGAATCGTGCGTCATGACGAAGATCGAGCGGATGCCCATCAGCGAGGCGAGCCGCATCGCCGGCCGTGCATAGTCGGAGAAGGTCAGGAAGGTGCCGCCATAGGGGATGATGCCGCCATGCAGCGCCATGCCGTTCATGGCCGCGGCCATGCCGTGCTCGCGGATGCCGTAATAGACGTAGCGGCCGGCATAGTCGCCGGGCTTGACCGGCCCGGTCTGGGTGGTCTTGGTGTTGTTGGAGCCGGTCAGGTCGGCCGAGCCGCCGATGGTCTCCGGCACGACGCCGTTGATGATCTCGAGCGCCATTTCCGACGATTTGCGCGTGGCGACCTTGGGCTTGTCGGCGACGAGCTTGCGCTTGTAGGCGTCGATGGCCTCGTCGAGGCCGGCGGGCAGGTCGCCGCGCATGCGCCGCTCGAACTCGCCGCGCGTCTCGGCATCGGCCGCCGCGAGGCGCTTTTCCCATTCCTTGCGCTCCCTGGCCGAGCGCAGGCCGGCCAGCCGCCAGGCGTCGAGCACGTCGGAGGGCACGGTGAAGGGCTCCGCGTCCCAGCCGAGCGCCTTGCGCGCGCCGGCCAGCTCTTCCGCGCCGAGCGGCGAGCCGTGGACCTTCGACGTGCCGGCCTTGGTCGGTGCGCCGAAGCCGATGGTGGTCTTGGCCGCGATCAGGGTGGGGCGGTCGGACTTCTTCGCCGCTTCGATCGCATTGGCGATGGCTTCGGGGTCGTGGCCGTCGATGGCGAGCGTGTTCCAGCCGGAAGCCGCGAAGCGGGCGCGCTGGTCGGTCGAGTCCGACAGCGAGATCGAGCCGTCGATGGTGATGTCGTTGTCGTCCCAGATGACGATCAGCCGGTTGAGCTTCAGATGGCCGGCAAGCGCGATCGCCTCCTGGCTGATGCCCTCCATCAGGCAGCCGTCGCCGGACAGCACGTAGGTGTAATGGTCGACGAGGTCGTCGCCGAAGCGGGCGTTCAAGATGCGCTCGGCGAGCGCCATGCCGACCGCGTTGGCGATGCCCTGGCCGAGCGGGCCGGTCGTGGTCTCGATGCCGGCGGCATGGCCCCATTCCGGGTGGCCGGCGGTCCTGTAGCCGAGCTGGCGGAAATGCCTGATCTGGTCGAGGTCGATGTCGTCGTAGCCGGTCAGGTAAAGCAGCGAGTAGAGCAGCATCGAGCCGTGGCCGGCCGACAGCACGAAGCGGTCGCGGTCGGCCCAGTCCGGCTTCTGCGGGTCGTAGGCGAGGAAGCGGGTGAACAGGACGGTGGCGATGTCGGCCGCGCCCATGGGGAGGCCCGGATGGCCGGAATTCGCCTTCTCGATGGCGTCGGCGGAAAGGAAACGGATGGCATTCGCCATGCGGTCGTGCATGTCTCGTGAGGTGTCTTTTGAGGTCATGGGGGTCGCTCGCTCGTGGTCCGGCGCGAAGGGATAGCCCGCGTGGAGGCTGCCGAAATCGAGGCGACACATAGCAGGCGCGGCCTCCGAGTCAACGGCGCAGATGGGCCGCAGGCGGGCTGGAGGCAGACCCTTGGGGGCAAGTGAGCTGTGAGGTGTCGCGGCCCATGCGTTGACGCGAGCTTGACACGCCGCCTAATGTTTCGGGGTCAAGCTGCTGGCAATGCGCGCGATTCGGCGCGCTGCCGCAACCGGACAGGCCGGATGACCCGCAAGTTGGCCCGCAAGCTGGAACAAGAGCGATGACCGGGGAAGCGACCCTCAGGGAAGTGATTGCCCGCCTCGGCAGGGCGATCGACGTGCTGGAGGACGCGGTTTCCGCGCGCCTCGAGCGCGAGCAGGACTATGGCGAGGCCGAGGCCGAGGTGCAGCGCATGAACGCCGACCGCGCCCGGCTGGCGCAGGAGCTCGACAGTTCCGAGGCGCGTTCCGAGCGGCTGGAACAGGCCAACAAGGAGGTCTCGCGCCGGCTGGTCACGGCGATGGAGACGATCCGCGCGGTGCTGGACAGGTAGGGAGAGCCAGGATGGCGCAAGTCACGGTCACCATCGACGGCAAGCAGTACCGCATGGCCTGCGACGAGGGGCAGGAGGAGCACCTGATCGACCTCGCCTCGCGCTTCGACCGCTACGTCACGCATCTGAAGGGCTCGTTCGGCGAGATCGGCGACCAGCGCGTGACGGTGATGGCCGGCATCATGGTGATGGATGAATTGTCCGAATTGCAGAAGCGCGTGCGCGGCATGGAAACCGAGATCGCCACCCTGCGCAAGACGCGCGACGACGCGCTGGTGAAGGCGGACAGGAGCGACACGGCGCTGACGGAGGCGCTGTCGAGCCTGGCCGAGCGCATGGAAGGGCTGGCGATGAAGATCGCCGTCGAGCGGCCGGCTGGATAGCGGCGCGATCAGAAGCCCTGAAACAGAAAATCCAGCGCGGCGGTGATTTCGTCACGGTGGGCTTCCACATTGCCGACCCGCACCCGCAACGCGCTTGCCGGCACCGACAGCATGAGCTGAGTGTGCAGCACGTAGCGCTGCTCCCCGATCGTAAAGACGGGGTTCAGCTTTTTCAGCGGCGTCATGTGTGGACGTTCCGGCAGCAGCGGTATCGCCATCCGTGTTTCAAACTGGTCGAAAAGGCCGGCCTGGATGCACACCAGAAGGTTCTCGCTGCCGCGCGGGTCGCAATAGACGTCATACCTCGCCATCAGAAACCGCGATATTCAGCAAACGGAAGTCCATGTTCCCTGAAATAGCGGTTCCAGCCCTCGATCGCCTCGCGGTTCTCTTCCTTCCATGCCCGCTCCTTCTCCTTGCGCACGGCATCGGCGATGCCGGCTTCCGCCGCGCGGGAGATGTTGACCGACAGCGCCTTGGCCTCGGCGAGGAGGTCGGCGTCGATGGAGAGGTTGGCGGCCTTGCGGACCGAGGGCGCTTCGTTGCGCATCATGAGATCCTTTTTCTGCGCATTCATTATGCGCAGAAAAACGGAGATTGTCAGCCCTCGATCTCCTCACGCAGCATTTCCAGCTCCAGCCACTCCTCCTCCATGGCGGCGAGCTTCTCGCGCTGCGCGTCGAGTTCGGCCGCGGCCTTGGCGAAACCGGCCGGGTCGCGGGTGTAGAAGGCGGGGTCCGCCATCTTCGTCTCCAGCGCGGCGATCCGGCCGTGCGCCTTGTCCATCTCGCCCGGCAGGGTTTCGAGCGCGTATTTCTGCTTGTAGGACAGCTTTTTCGCCGGGCCGGAGGCGGGCGGTTTCGGCGCGGATTTCGCCTTTGGCGACGGCTCGTCCTTCCGGCGCGGGGCCCGTTCCTCCAGCGTCCTGCCGCCGCGCTGGGCCAGCATGTCGGAATAGCCGCCGGCATATTCGATCCAGCGCCCGTCGCCCGCCCCCATCCCCTCTGGCGCGATCACGCTGGTCACGGTGCGATCGAGGAAGTCGCGGTCGTGGCTGACCAGCAGCACGGTGCCGGCATAGCCCGCCACCAGCTCCTGCAACAGGTCGAGCGTTTCCATGTCGAGGTCGTTGGTCGGCTCGTCGAGCACGAGGAGGTTGGCTGGCCGCGACAGGATGCGCGCCAGCACCAGCCGCGCCCGCTCGCCGCCGGAAAGCTCGCGCACCGGGGTGCGCGCCTGCTCGGGCTTGAACAGGAAGTCCTTCATGTAGGAGACGACGTGCTTTTCCTCGCCGTTGACGACGACGCTGTCGCCGCGCCCGTCGGTCAGGTAGTGGGCGAGCGTTTCGGAGGGGTCCAGCTCGCGCTTCTGGTCGAGCGCGGCGATCTCCAGATTGGCGCCGAGCCGCACCGTGCCGGCGTCGGGAGCCAGTTGGCCGATCAGCATTTTCAAAAGCGTGGTCTTGCCCGCGCCGTTCGGCCCGACGAAGCCGACACGGTCGCCGCGCTGGATGCGGGTGGAGAAATCGCGGACGATCACGGCCTCGCCATATCTCTTGGAAATCGCCCTGGCCTCGATGACGAGCCGGCCCGATTCCGGCCCTTCCGCGGCGGCCATCGTCGCCAGCCCCTCGGCGCCCTTGTGGCCGCGATGGCGCGCGCGCATCGCCTGCAATTCGCCGAGGCGGCGCATGTTGCGCTTGCGCCGCGCGGTGACGCCGTAGCGCAGCCAGTGCTCTTCGCGCACGATCTGGCGGCCGAGCTTGTGCTGTTCCTTCTCCTCTTCTTCCAGCAGCCTGTCGCGCCATTCCTCGAAATGGGCGAAGCCCTTGTCCAGCCGTCGCGTCACGCCCCTGTCGAGCCAGACCACGGCGCGGCTGATTCGCTCAAGGAAACGGCGGTCGTGCGAGATGACGATGAGCGCCGAGCGCGTGCGCTGCAACTCGCCTTCCAGCCATTCGATGGTGGTCAAATCGAGATGGTTTGTCGGCTCGTCGAGGAGCAGGATGTCGGGCTCGGGCGCCAGCACGCGGGCGAGCGCGGCGCGCCGCGCCTCGCCGCCGGAGAGCGTGGCGGGGTCTTCCTCGCCGGTCAGGCCGAGACTTTCGATCATCAGGGCGGCGCGATGAGGGTCATCGGCCGGCCCGAGGCCGGCCTCGACATAGGCGCGCACGGTCGAAAAGCCCTGCCAGTCCGGCTCCTGCGCCAGATAGCGCACGGTCGCGCCCGGCTGGCGGAAGATCTGGCCGTCCTGCGCCTCGACCATGCCCGCCGCGATCTTGAGCAGCGTCGACTTGCCGGAGCCGTTGCGGCCGACCAGCGCGATCTTGTCGCCGGCGGATGCGGCAAGCTGCGCGCCGTCGAGCAGCGGCGTGCCGCCGAAGGTCAGTCTTATGCCGTCTAGGGAAAGAAGCGGTGGGGCCATGGTTACAGCGCGTAATAGGAAGCGGGCCGGGCGAGAAGCATGGCGCGGCCGGCATCGAGGCGCGCGGTGAGCGCGCCGCGCACCTCGTTGGACAGCGTCAGCGACGAGCCGAACGGCACGAAGCGGCGGTCGAGCGGCCATTTCGCGCCCGAAAGCGTCAGCCCCTCGAGGTCGGAGAAGCCGAGCACGCTGAACGGGGTGCCGTCCTCGTAGTCGAGACGGGTTTCCGGCCCCGGCAGCAGCGGCACGCCCTCCTGTGCGCCGCTGGTCAGCAGGCAGAACATGCCCGTCTCGGCAAGGCGCAGGGCGGCGGCGAGGTGGAGCCAGGCGTGGTCGGCGCGCTCGCCGCCGAAGGCGCCGACCAGCACCAGCTCGCGCGCGCCGCGCTTCAAAGCGGCGTCGACGGCGATCTCGCCGTCAGTCTGGTCCTTCTCGGGCGGGAAGATCTCCATGGGCACGTCGGCGTGGAAGGCGCGCAGGCCCTCCTCGACCGAATCGAAATCGCCGGTCCACAATTCCGGCGTCAGGCCGAGCGCGGCGGCATGGCGCATGCCGGAATCGGCGGCGATCACCCGCGCGCCGGCAAGCTGGCGGGAAAGACGCGGCGTGACGACGAGGTCGCCGCCGAGCAGGATGGCGAAGCGGGTCATGGATGCTGTCATGGGCCACGCCTCTATCACGGCAGCACGCCGGAGAGGAAGCGCGCCAGCGATCGGCATCCTCGCTTGCCCGTCATATGCCAGCCGAACCACTCTGCGAGGCAAGATGATCGTCCCGGATGGAGGCCAAGCCTTCGCGGAACGTCGTCACCCGGAAGTCCGGGAACCGCGCCTTGAACTTGTCCGAGACGAAGATGTTGTCCGTCTCGTAGCGCGGCAGCAGTTCCGCGGCATCGCGGATGGTGCGGCTGAACAGGCCCGCCAGCCGCAACTGCCAGCGCTTGAGAACCCGGTATCGAGCGTCGGTGCCGAACTGCCCGGCGGCGAGCCCGATAAACGCGCGATAGGTGAGGCGCTCATCGTCGCAAGGCAGGTGCCATGTCTGGCCATAGGCATCGTGCGTGTTGCCCAGCAACGCCATGGCCCGGCTCGCATCCGGTGTGTAGATCAGGCTGCGCAACGTATCGTCGCGCAAGAAGACCCTCGCGGGCTTCCCCTGTGCCAGGGGGTCGATGATGGACGCGTTGGTGATGCTCTGCGTCCTGCCGGGCCCGTAGAATTCGGGAGCCCTGCAAATCATCGCCGTCAGGCGTTTTTGCTCCATCGCCTCAAGGAGCGCCTCGGCGATGGCGGCGCGCACGCGCCCCTTTTCGCCGTGGGGCCGGAACCCGGTGTCTTCCGTCTGCGGCTCGTCGGTCTGCGGATACATATAGGTGTTGTCGAAGAACACCAGCCGCGCCCCATGCGCGGCACAGGCGTCGATCACGTTCTTCATGATGACCGGCCATTGCTCGACCCATAGCCTCGTGTCCATCGGCAGCCCGGCGGTCAGATAGACGATTTCCGAGCCCTCGACCGCTTTCAGCGTGTCGTCGGCATCGAGCAGGTTCGCCCTGTGAAGCTGGTCGCTGTCGTTGACCTTTTTCGGGTTTCTGCTCACGAGGCGGATATCGTCGGTGAAGCCGCGCTTCAGGTGGACGGCCAGTTCATGTCCGATCTGCCCCGGGGCGCCAAGAATCGTTTGCATCTGGATATTTCCTTTCGGCGCGACACGACCGGTAATGGAAGCGCTTACATAGTGCCTGTAGCGGCCGGCGGCGACATGCCTGAAACAAGGTCCCATGGGAAAGGCCGCCTGCGCCGCCCGGCAAGGCTTGCTTCCGCCGTCGCGCCGCCTTATCTCTTTCGATGCTCTAACGGGGTGCCGGCGGCGAGCTTCGCTCGTCGGCTGAGAGGCGCGAACGCCAACCCGCCGAACCTGATCCGGCTCGCACCGGCGGAGGGATTAGACGCTTCGACAAGGCGCCGTTTCCCCGCACAAGCGAAACATGGAGGCGCCGATGCGTATCAATCTTTCCATCCTCGCGGCGGTGCTCGCAATTTTGCCGCTTCCGGCCGCCGCGCAGGACAAGCTCACCGTCTACACCTATGACAGCTTCACCGCCGAGTGGGGGCCGGGCCCGGCGGTGGAGAAGGCGTTCGAGGCGGAATGCGGCTGCGACCTCGAATTCGTGACGGTTGCCGACGGCGTGGCGCTGCTCAACCGGCTGCGGCTCGAAGGGGCGGGCACGCGCGCCGACATCGTGCTCGGGCTCGACACCAGCCTGACGCACGAGGCGCGGGAGAGCGGGCTGTTTTCGCCGCATGGCGTCTCGCTGGAGCGGGTCGAGGTGCCGGGCGGCTGGGCCGACGATATGTTCGTGCCCTACGACTACGGCTATTTCGCCTTCGTCTACGATTCGGAGATGGTGCCTTCGCCGCCGGCCAGCCTGAAGGAGCTGGTCGAAGGCGATTTCGACGACAAGATCGTCATCCAGGATCCGCGCACCGCGACGCCGGGGCTGGGCCTGCTGCTGTGGGTCAAGGCGGTCTATGGCGACGGCGCGGCCGGCGCGTGGGCGAAGCTGAAGGACAAGGTGCTGACCGTCACCCCCGGCTGGAGCGAGGCCTACGGCCTGTTCACCGGCGGCGAGGCCGGTATGGTCCTGTCCTACACCACCTCGCCCGCCTATCACGAGATCGCCGAGAGCACGACGCGCTACCAGGCGGCCCCCTTCGCCGAGGGGCATTATCTCCAGGTCGAGGTCGCGGCCCGCACGCTCAAGGGCGGGAACAACCGGCTCGCCGGACAGTTCCTCGACTTCATGACCCGGCCGGGGTTTCAGGATGCGATCCCCGATGCCAACTGGATGTTCCCGGCCGCGCCGACCTCCGCGCCGCTGAACCCGGCCTTCGACAGGCTGGTCGAGCCGGCGGCGACGCTGGTGATCGCGCCGGAAGAGGTGGCGAAGAACCGCGCCGCCTGGATCGATGAGTGGCTTGCGGCGATGAGCCGCTAACCGTGTCTTCTTCAATGCCAGCGCCGCCCCTCATCCGGCCCTTCGGGCCACCTTCTCCCCGTGAACGGGG
>DAOMOI010000053.1:8616-9433 GCA_035444225.1 Aquamicrobium sp.
CCCCGTTCACGGGGAGAGGATGCCGGCAGGCAGGTGAGGGGCGGCGCTGACATGGCAATACCGCGCGGGCCACAGGTGAAGGCGTTTTCCACACCCGACCGCCGTGTCCTTGCCGGCATCGCCGGCCTCGGCCTGATCGGCGTCCTCATCGGCGGGGCTTTTGCCGGCCTTCTCGTCGAGGCCGGGCGCGACTGGGCGGGGGCGGTCGCCGCCTTCGACACCTACCTTGCGCGGATCGCCGGTTTCACGCTGTGGCAGGCGGCCCTGTCTACGCTTTTGTCGGTCGCGCCCGCCATCTTCGTCGCGCGGGCGCTGGCGCGGCATCCGGCCTTTCCCGGCCGGGGGCTGATCCTGAAACTGTTCGCGCTGCCCCTGGCGCTGCCGGCCATCGTCGCCGCGCTCGGCGTCGTGGCGCTGCTCGGCCGCGCCGGCCTGTTCGCCGACGCGCTGACGGCGCTGACGGGCGCGCGCTGGCAGGGCATATACGGGCTTTCGGGCATCCTCGTCGCCCATGTCTTCTTCAACCTGCCGCTGGCCACGCGGCTTCTGCTTCAGGCGCTGGAGGCGGTTCCGGCCGACCAGTGGCGGCTTGCCGCCCAGCTCGGCATGGGTGCCAGCGCCTCGTTCCGGCTGATCGAGTGGCCGGCGCTGCGCGCGGCCCTTCCCGGCGTCGCCGGGCTGGTGTTCATGCTGTGCGTCACCTCCTTCACCATCGTGCTGACGCTGGGCGGCGGGCCGGGGGCGACCACGCTCGAAGTGGCGATCTATCAGGCGCTTCGCTTCGATTTCGACCCGGCCCGGGCCGTGGCGCTGACCA
>DAOMOI010000054.1:0-9430 GCA_035444225.1 Aquamicrobium sp.
TGGGCGGCCGCAACCCGCGCCAGATCCTCGGCGTCGCGGATGCCGAGATTCAGCCCCTGCGCGCCGATGGGCGGGAAGATGTGGGCCGCCTCGCCGACGAGGGCGATGCGCCGGGCGGCGAAGCGCGCCGGCAGCGCCGAGGCGAGCGGGAAGACCTGCCGGGCGTTCGCGCCGCCGGGCTCGACCGTGACGCGGCCGAGCATCGACTGCATCCGCTCCTCGATCATCCGCGACAGCGTGGCGTCGGCGAGCGTGGCAAGCTCGTCGGCGCGGCGGCGGCGCGTGACCCAGACGAGGCTGGAGCGCAGGCCGGGCAGCGGCACCTGCGTGAACGGGCCGTCCTCGGTGTGGAACTCGGTCGAGGTGTCGTCGTGGGGGCGCGTATGGGAGAAGTTGAGCACCAGCGCCGACTGCCCAGCCTGCCATGACTTGACCGCGATTCCCGCGGCCTCGCGCGCCGGCGAGCGGCGACCGTCGGCGGCGGCCGCCAGCTTCGCCGTCACTACCGTGCCGTCCGCCAGCTCGGCCTCGATCGCCTCGTCGCGCGGCGTCCAGCGCGCGACCAGCGCCGGCAGGGGCCGGATCGCCGCCGTTTCCTTCACCGCCGCGGCAAGCGCGGCGTTCAGATGCGCGTTGGGGATGTTCATGCCGAACATCTCCTCGCCGATTTCGGCGGCGCGGAAGGTGACTGTCGGGCTGCGCAGCAGGCGCGCCGTGGCATCGACGATGCGCATGGCGCGCAGGGGCGCGGCCTGCGGCCGGATGGCCTCGAGCAGGCGGAGGCGGTCGAGGACGTCGAGCGAGGGCTTCATCAGCGCCGTGGTGCGGCGGTCGCCCAACCCTGCCGAGGGGGCGACGGGCGGCCCGGCGAGCGCGACGGAGAAGCCTTCCGCCGCCAGCGCCAGCGCGGCGACGAGGCCGGCCGGGCCGGTGCCGGCAACGATGATGTCGGTGTCGATCTTCATGTTTTCGTCTCCGCAGCGTCGCGTTCTCCGGATATAGGCCGGGCGAGGGCGCGCTTTCAACAGGACGGATCGGCGCGGCGCGCGCGGGCTAAGCGCGCAAGGCGATTTTCCGTGCATTCAGCGGCCGACAGAGCTTGTGCCGGCGGTCGCGCTGCCTGTAGTTTCGGGCCTTCTCCCAGGGACGGAAGGAGCGACGCCGCGACATGAAGGACGGGAAGGATGGGCCAGAGGCGCCGGCGCGGAAGCGGCTGGCGGCGCGCATCCCGCGCCCGGCGAAGAAGGTGACGTGGCCGCAGACCCGCGCCTTCTCCGTCCATCTCCTGACCGCGTCCGGCTCCTTCCTCGCCTTCCTGTCGCTGGTGGCGGCGGCGGAGAAGGAGTGGACGGCGATGTTCCTGTGGCTGGGGCTGGCGCTGTTCGTGGACGGCATCGACGGGCCGATCGCCCGTCGGCTCGACGTCAAGGCGGTGCTGCCGACATGGTCGGGCGAGATGCTCGACAACATCATCGACTATGTCACCTATGTGCTGATCCCGGCCTTCGCGCTCTACCAGAGCGGCTTCATGGGGGCGGGGCTGTCCTTCCTGTCGGCGGCGATCATCGTCGTGTCGAGCGCGATCTACTACGCCGACACCGGGATGAAGACGTCGGAGAACTTCTTCAAGGGATTCCCGGTGGTGTGGAACATGGTGGTCTTCACCCTGTTCGTGGTCCAGACCGGGGAGTGGACCTCGTTCGCCGTGGTCGTCTTCGCGGCCGCGCTCTCCTTCGTGCCGATCCATTTCCTGCACCCGGTGCGCGTCAGGCGGCTGCGCCCCGTCAACCTCGCGGTGTTCTCGGCCTGGTGCGCGCTCGGCCTCGTCGCGCTGGCGCAGGACATGGACGCCTCGACGCCGGTGCGGGTCGGCGTGGCGGCGGCGGCGGTCTATCTCTTCGTCATCGGCGGCGTGATGCAGCTTTTCCCCAAACTCGGACTGAGGAAGGAATGACATGGTCAAGGCAATTCGTATCCACGAGCATGGCGGGCCGGAGGTTCTGCGCTACGAGGATGTCGACCCCGGCAAGCCCGGCAAGGGCGAGGTGCTGGTGCGCCACACGGCGATCGGGCTGAACTTCATCGACACCTATTTCCGCACCGGGCTCTACCCCGCGCCCAACGGCCTGCCGCTGACGCCGGGCGGCGAGGCGGCCGGCGTGGTCGTCGCGCTGGGCGAAGGCGTGACGGGGCTACAAGAGGGCGACCGCGTCGCCTATGCCGGCGCGCCGGGCTCCTATGCCGAGCAGCGGGTGATGCCGGCCGAGCGGCTGGTGACGATACCGGACGGCGTCAGCGACGAGGAAGCCGCCGGCATGATGCTGAAGGGCATGACGGCCGAGTATCTCCTGCGCCGCACCTATGCGGTGAAGCCCGGCGACAACGTGCTCTATCACGCCGCTGCCGGCGGCGTCGGGCTGATCTTCGGCCAGTGGGCGAAGCATCTCGGCGTCGAGGTGATCGGCACCGTCGGCTCGGAAGAGAAGGCGGAGCTCGCGCGCGCCCATGGCTATGCCCATGTCGTCAACTATCGCGAGGCCGACTTCGTCAAGGCGGTCCACGAGATCACGGGCGGCAGGAAATGCGACGTGGTCTACGATTCGGTCGGCAAGGACACGTTCGACGGCTCGCTCGACTGCCTGCGCCCGCGCGGGATGCTCGTTTCCTTCGGCCAGTCGTCGGGCGCGGTGCCGCCGTTCAATCTCGGCGTGCTGTCGCAGAAGGGGTCGCTCTATCTGACGCGGCCGACGCTGTTCGGCTATATCGCGACGCGGGCCGAGCTGGAGGAGAGCGCGGCGGCGCTGTTCGACGTGGTGCGCTCCGGCGCGGTCAAGATCAGGATCAACCAGCGTTACAAGCTGTCGGAAGCGGCGCAGGCGCATCGCGACCTCGAAGGCCGCAAGACCACCGGCACCACGGTCCTGATACCCTGAAGCATCGACGGGGGCGATCGCTGTTGCGATTGCCCCTGTTTTCATTGAAAGACTTCACGGACTTTCAACAAAGGTAAGAGTTTGCGCCGGGGCGGGCCGATGCCTACCATGGCTTTCGGGAACAAAAGAAAATGTCCGAACCGGAACCGGGAGGCTCTGTGATCGAAACGCGCGAAACCGGCGCCGCGCCTCTGCTCGAGGTGCGCGGGCTGACGAAGGTGTTCGGCCAGCTCAAGGCGTGCGACGCGATCGACCTGACGATCGCCAAGGGCGAGATCCACGCGCTGCTCGGCGAGAACGGGGCGGGAAAGTCCACCTTCGTCAAGATGCTGTTCGGCTCGCTGGAGCCGGCCGCCGGCGACATCTTCTGGAACGGGACCAAGGTGGCGGTCACCAGCCCCGGCCATGCCCGCAAGCTCGGCATCGGCATGGTGTTCCAGCACTTCTCGCTGTTCGACGCGCTGACGGCAGCCGAGAACATCCTGCTTTCGCTCGACGACGACACCTCGATCGTCGAGATCGCGGAAAAGGCGCGGCAGCTTGCCGCCGCCTACGGCCTGCCGCTCGACCCCTACGCGCTGGTCGGCGACCTCTCGGTCGGCGAGCGCCAGCGCATCGAGATCATCCGCTGCCTGTTGCAGAAGCCCGAGCTGATCATCCTCGACGAGCCGACCTCGGTGCTGACGCCGCAGGAGGCCGACAAGCTGTTCGAGACGCTGGAGCGGCTGCGCGAGGAGGGCAAGTCGATCCTCTACATCTCGCACCGGCTGGAGGAGGTGAAGCGGTTGTGCGATCGCGCCACCGTGCTGCGCCATGGCAAGGTGGTGGGCCATTGCGACCCGCGCCGGGAGACCGCCGCCTCGCTGGCGCGGATGATGGTGGGCTCGGAGGTGCACGGGGTGCGCCGCGAGACGGCGGATGCGGGGGGCGGCGAGGCGTTGCTGGAGGTGAGCGGCCTGTCGCGGCGTCCGGCCGGGCCGTTCTCGGTGCCGCTGCGCGACATCACGCTCAAGGTTCGCGCCGGCGAGGTGGTCGGCATCGCCGGCGTCGCCGGCAACGGGCAGGGCGAGTTCTTCGAGGCGGTGTCGGGCGAGGTCGTGCAGGACGCGGCGTCAGTGGTGCGCCTGCGCGGCCGCGACGCCGGCCGGCTCGACATTTCCGGCCGGCGCATGATCGGCGCGGCCTTCGTGCCGGAGGAGCGGCTGGGCCACGGCGCGGCTCCCTACATGAAGCTGTCGGAGAACCTGCTGCTGTCGCGCTTCAGGACCGACGCGAAGGCGTTCCTGGGCAGGCTCGGTATCATCCGCACCGGCACGATCGCGGCGGCCGCGCAGCGCATCGTCACGGCGATGGATGTGAGGAAAAGCGCGGAAGACCCTGAAGCCGCTTCGCTTTCCGGCGGCAACCTGCAAAAGTTCATCATCGGCCGCGAGCTGGACCGCGAGCCCGCCGTCTTCGTCGTCAACCAGCCGACATGGGGCGTCGACGCAGGCGCGGCCGCGCACATACGCCAGGCGCTGGTCGATCTGGCGCGCGCCGGCTCGGCGGTGCTGGTCATCAGTCAGGACCTCGACGAGCTGTTCGAGGTGTGCGACGCCATCGCGGTGATGCATGACGGGCGGCTGTCGGCGCCGATCCCGGTCGCGGAGGCGACGCCGGAGCGGCTCGGCCTGCTGATGGGCGGGGCCGAGCCCGGCCACACGACAAGCGGAGAGGCCGCCTGATGCGTATCGAACTCGTCAAGCGCCCGCAGCACTCGCGCCTGTTCTCGGCGCTGTCGCCCTTCATCGCCTTCGCGCTGACGCTGGCGGCGGGCGCCGTGCTGTTCGCGCTGCTCGGCAAGAACCCGGCGACGACGCTCTACTACTATTTCATCGACCCGCTGATGGAGGTGTGGTCGCTGCACGAGCTGGCGATCAAGGCCGCGCCGCTGATCCTGATCGCGGTCGGGCTTTCGGTCTGTTTCCTGTCCAACAACTGGAACATCGGCGCGGAAGGGCAGTTCATCGTCGGCGGCATCGTCGGCTCGATGCTGCCGGTGCTGTTTCCCGACCTGCGGGCGTGGTTCGTGCTGCCGCTGATGCTTCTGATGGGCATGGCCGGCGGGGCGGCCTATGCCGCCATTCCCGCCGTGCTCAAGGTGCGCTTCAACACCAACGAGATCCTGACCAGCCTGATGCTGGTCTATGTCGCGCAGCTCTTCCTCGACTGGCTGGTGCGCGGGCCGTGGCGCAACCCGGCCGGCATGAATTTTCCGGGCACGGTGCGCTTTCACGAATACGCGGTGCTGCCGGAAATCCTGCCGGCCTCGGGGCGGGCGCATTGGGGCTTCGTCTTCGCGCTGGTCGCGGCGGTGGTGGTCTGGTTCGTGCTGGCGCGCACGCTCAAGGGCTTCGAGGTCAAGGTTTTGGGGCAAAGCCCGCGGGCAGGGCGCTTCGCCGGCTTTTCCGCCGGGCGGGTGGTGATGTTCGCCTTCCTCGTCTCGGGCGCGCTGGCGGGGCTTGCCGGCATCTCGGAAGTGTCGGGCGCGGTGCGGCACCTGAACGAGAAGCTGTCTGTCGGCTACGGCTTCGCCGCTATCATCGTCGCCTTCCTCGGCCGGTTGAACCCGCTCGGCATCGTCGCGGCCGGCCTCGTGCTGGCGCTGACCTATCTCGGCGGCGAGGCGGCGCAGATCTCGGTCGGCCTGTCGGACAAGGTGGTGCGCGCCTTCCAGGGGCTGATCCTGTTCTTCGTGCTCGCCTGCGACACGCTGATCCATTACCGCATTCGCATCGCGCGCCCGAAAGCGGCCGTGGCCGGGGAGGCCGACCATGCTTGAATCGATCCTCATCACCATCGCCACCGCCGCCACGCCGCTCCTGATCGCGGCGATGGGCGAGCTGGTCGTCGAGCGCTCCGGCGTGCTCAATCTCGGCGTCGAGGGCATGATGATCATGGGCGCGGTGACGGGTTTCGCCGTGGCGCAGACCACCGGCTCGCCATGGCTCGGCGTGTTCGCGGCCATCGTCGTCGGCGCGGCATTCTCGCTGCTGTTCGCCTTCCTGACGCTGACGCTGGTGACCAACCAGGTGGCGACGGGGCTGGCGCTGACGCTGCTCGGCCTCGGCCTGTCGGGCATGATCGGCGAGGCGTTCATCGGCGCGCCCGGCGTCAAGCTGGGCACGCTCTATATCCCCTATCTCACCGACCTGCCTTATGTCGGACGCCTCGTCTTCGGCCAGGACCCGATCTTCTACCTTTCGATCCTGCTGACGGCGGGGGTGGCGTGGTTCCTGTTCTCCACCCGCGCCGGGCTGACGCTGCGCGCCGTCGGCGGCAACCACGGCTCGGCCCATGCGCTCGGCATCAACGTCGTCGCCATCCGCTACCTCGCGGTGATGTTCGGCGGCGCCTGCGCCGGGCTTGCCGGCGGCTTCCTGGCGCTGGTCTACGTGCCGCAATGGGTCGAGGGCATGAGCGCGGGCCGCGGCTGGATCGCGCTGGCGCTGGTGGTGTTCGCGTCGTGGCGGCCGTGGCGGGTGCTGGCGGGGGCCTATCTGTTCGGCGCGGTGTCGATCGGCCAGCTCCATGCCCAGGCGCTCGGTTGGCCGATCCCTTCTCAACTGCTTTCTTCGCTGCCCTATCTGGCAACCATCGTCGTTCTCGTTCTAATCTCGCGCAACAGGAGACTGACGATGGTGAACACGCCGGCCTGCCTCGGCCAGCGTTTCGTGCCAGATCGCTAGATCGACCCGCTTTTCATCTCAACAGAGGACGGATCCATGAGAAAGACACTTCTGGCGCTTGCGGCATCGGCTGCCGTGCTCATTCCCGGCGCGGCATTGGCGCAGGACAAGACCAAGGCCTGCTTCATCTATGTCGGCCCGATCGGCGATTTCGGCTATTCCTACCAGCACCATCAGGGGCTGCTCGAGGCGCAGGAGCACTTCGGCGACAAGCTGGAAACCGCCTATCTGGAGAGCGTGCCGGAGGGCGCCGACACCGAGCGCGCGCTCGAGCGCCTGGCGCGTTCGGGCTGCGACATCATCTTCGCCACCTCGTTCGGCTTCATGGACGGCACCAACGCGGTGGCCGGCCGCTTCCCCGACATCAAGTTCGAGCACGCCACCGGCTACAAGCGCGAGCATCCGAACGTCTCGACCTACAACTCCAAGTTCCATGAAGGCCGCTACGTCCAGGGCGTGATCGCGGCCAAGATGTCGAAGGCGGGCGTCGCCGGCTACATCGCCTCGTTCCCGATCCCGGAAGTGGTGATGGGCATCAACGCCTTCGTGCTCGGCGCGCAGTCGGTCAACCCCGACTTCAAGGTCAAGGTGGTGTGGGCGAACACCTGGTTCGACGCCGGCAAGGAAGCCGACGCGGCCAAGGCGCTGATCGACCAGGGCGTCGACATCATCACCCAGCACACCGACTCGACCGCGCCGCTCCAGGTCGCGGCCGAGCGCGGCATCAAGGGCTTCGGCCAGGCGACCGACATGATCAAGTTCGGCCCCGAAACGCAGCTGACCGCCATCGTCGACGACTGGGGCCCGTACTATATCGAGCGCATCCAGAAGGTCATGGACGGCACCTGGGAGCAGTCCGACATCTGGGGCGGCATGAAGGAGGGCCACGTGGTGATGGCGCCCTACACCAACATGCCCGACGACGTGAAGGCGCTGGCCGAGGAAACCGAAGCCAAGATCAAGTCCGGCGAATTCAACCCCTATACCGGCCCGATCAACAAGCAGGACGGCACGCCGTGGCTGGCCGAGGGCGAGGTGGCGGAAGACAGCGTCCTGCTCGGCCTGAACTTCTATGTCCAGGGCGTGGACGACCAGCTCCCGCAATAGGGCGCGGAAATCGTCAAGCCTGTGATTTCAACCGTCGGCGCCGCCCCTCACCTGCCTGCCGGCGTCCTCTCCCCGTGAACGGGGAGAGGAGGACCTGCCGCAATGCCTCCCCTTCTCCCCGTTCACGGGGAGAAGGTGGCCCGAAGGGCCGGATGAGGGGCAGCGCGACGATTGACGATCATGCCGCTTCGCAGCAGACGATACGCTTCAGGATCCGACAATCGCATCGAAAACCGGAAGGGCGGCTTGCGAGGGCCGCCCTTTTTGGTATCCGTCCGACTCTTTCAGGCCGCGGAATAGAGGCCAGCGATCTCGGCGGCGTATTTGGTCTGGATGTTGGCGCGGCGCACCTTCATCGTCGCCGTCACCTCGTCGTCGTCGTGGTCCAGCTCCTTGGCGAGCAGGTGGAAGCGGCGGATGTGCGACACCTGCGCGAGCTGGCCGTTGGCCTCGGCGATCTCGGCCTCGATCAGGTCTCGCACGGCCGGGTTCTCGGCCAGATTCCTGAAATTGGTGTAGGCGATGCGGTTCTCCTCCGCCCACTTGCCGACCGTCTCGTAGTCGATCTGGATCAGCGCCGAGACGTATTTCTTCGCCTCGCCGATGACGATGCATTCCTTGATGTAAGGGCTGCCCTTGACGGTGTTCTCGATCTCGGAGGGGCTCAGGTTCTTGCCGCCGGCGGTGATCATGATGTCCTTCAGCCGGTCGACGATGCGGAACTGGCCGTCCTCCATCGTCACCACGTCGCCGGTGTGCAGCCAGCCGTCGCGGATGGCGGCGGCCGTCGCCTCCTCGTTCTTGTAGTAGCCCTTGAACACGGTCGGCCCGCGCAGCAGCAATTCGCCGTCTTCGCCGATCCGCGCCTCGGCATTGACGATCGGCGTGCCGACGGCGCCGGGGTCGAGCCGGTCGAGCTTCTGGCCGAGCGCGATGCCGCTCGTCTCCGTCGCGCCGTAGACCTCGACCAAAGGCACGCCGATGGTGCGGAAGAAGCGCACGATGCGCGGCGAGATCGGGGCAGCACCCGTCATGGCGACATGGGCGCGGCGCAGGCCGACATAGTTTTGCAGCGCGCGGAAGACGAGGAGATAAGAGATGCCGTAGAGCAGCCTCTGCCCAAGGCCGCGCCTGGCCCGCGGCGTCTCGGCGAAGGGTTCGCAGGCCTTGTAGGCCCATTCGAACAGGCGCCGGCGCAGGCCGCCCGTCTCCAGCATGCGGATGTGGATCGAGGAATGCAGCTTTTCCCAGATGCGCGGCACGCCGAGGAACATCGACGGCGCGACCTCGCGCAGGTCCTCCTGCACGGTGCGAATGGATTCGCCGAAATTGATCTGCGAGCCGAGATAGACCGGGGCCATCAGCGTCGTCATCTGCTCGGCGACGTGGCAGAGCGGCAAATAGGAGAGGTGGGTGGTGTTTTGGTCGAGGCCGAGCTTCTCGACCACGGCGACGGCCTGCGCCCGGATGTTGCCGTAGGTGAGCATCGCGCCCTTGGGCTTGCCGGTCGAGCCGGAGGTGTAGATCATCAGCGCGGTGTCGGCGAGGCTCTGGCCGGCCAGCGCCTCATCGACGAGGCCGGGATTTTTCGCACGGTGTGCGGCACCGGCCTGCTCCAGCGCCGCGAAGGAGACGACGAGGTCGGCCGGGTAGCTGCGCATG
>DAOMOI010000055.1:0-9316 GCA_035444225.1 Aquamicrobium sp.
GCCGCGCCCGCCGAGGAAGAGGCCGCCGAGGCGGAGCCCGCGCCCGCCGGCCAGGAGAAATTCACCCAGCGCCTGCTGCCGGACGGCAGCGAGGTCGATGAAGGCCCGACCGGCGAGCAGCCGGGAATCGGCGAGGGCAGCTCGATCGCCTCGGCCGCACGGCCGTCCCCGCAGGAGCAACCGCAAACCGGCGCGCAGACCGGCGCGCAGCCCGACACGCAACCGGGCGAGGGAAGCGAGGCGGGAGCCGAGCCGTCGCCGGACACCGGCGAGGACACGGCCTCCGCGCCGGCGGAAGCCACGGACCAGCCGCCGGCGGAAGGCGCGCAGCAGCCGGGGCAGGCGGCCGCCGTCGCCGTCGGCCAGCGGGCGATCTTCTACGAGGAGCGGACCAGCGCGGCGGAAGGCTCGGCCGAGGTCGGGGCTATCACATGGTCGCTGGTGCAGGAATCGCCCGGCGGCGACCTGCCACCCGAACCGGCGATCCGCGCCGAGGCGACGGTGCCGGGCAAGGACGTGCAGCTGCGCATGACGATCCGCCGCAACGGCGACCAGACGCTGCCGGCGAGCCATATCGTCGAGATGATCTTCCTGACGCCGGAAGGGTTCGAGGGCGGGACCATCGCCAATGTCGCCCATGTCGCCTTCAAGGACACCGAGCAGGCGCCCGGCCGGGCGCTGATCGGCATCCCGGCCAAGATCGCCGACGGCTTCTTCCTGATCGCGCTGAGCGACGCCCCGGCCGAGACGCAGGCCAACCTCAACATGCTGCAACGCCAGAGCTGGATCGACATCCCCATCGTCTACCAGACCGGGCGGCGCGCGCTGTTGTCCATGGAGAAGGGGATTCCCGGCGAGCGCGTCTTCCAGGAGGCGCTGAGGGCGTGGAACGAGGCGTCCAGCGGCTGATTTCAGGTGCTCCGGCGTCGTCCGGGCCGTTAACGGCGCCTTAATCCGATTGCTCCACCTTGCCTCGAAAGTGTCGGGTAGGGTGCAGGGGCATGTCGTTCGCCGTAACCCGCGCCTATATGCGCGGCCGTCTCCTCTTCATCATGACGGGTTTCCTCGTCGCCGTGGCGGTCGGGGCCGGCCTCGTCAACTGGCATGCCGGCACCGCGCGCAACAACGTCGCCTTCGGCGCTCTTCTCGACGCGATGAGTCAGGCGACGGGCGACGTCATCCATCACGCGCTGATCCTCGACCACATACGCCTGAAGGACGAGCTGGCCCGCGAGCGGGCGCGCGCGGCGCTGCGCGCCGGCGACGCGGCCACGTCGCAGGCGGCATTGCCCGGCATGGGCGCGACCGAGGCCAACGTCGCCCCCGGCGAGGCGCGGGCCATGCTGCGCGCCGCGATCGCGCGGCTGGAGCACGCCTATCGGGCATTCGGCATGGCCGCCGATGGCGACGTCCAGACCGGCGAGAGCCGGCGCGCGGGCAGCGCCGATGTCGCCGAGGCGCCGGACGACGGGCTCGCGCCGCTTCTGAGCGCGGTGTCCGGCGCGCGCGTGCCCGAGCCGCTGGTGCGGCTATGGCGCGGCGAGGCGGGCTCGGCCTCGCTGCGGCGCGACATCCAGGAGGTCGTCACGCTCGCCAACCGGCTCGACCTGTTCGCCGACCATTCCTCGAAGGTGGCGCAGCGCGTCTTCGCCGACCTCCACGCGCTTGCCAACCAGCGCGTGCGTCCCAATCTCGACGCCACCGCCGCCGAGCTGCGCGAGGACATGGTGCGCGGCTACGACCGGCTGCGCGACATCCTCGTCGCGGTCGCCGTCGTCATCTTCCTGATCGGCGTCTCGACCACGCTGTCGATCTTCGTGCCGATGATGCGCAACGTCACGGCGGCGCAGGACGAACTGAAGAACGCCAACGCCTCGATCGAGGCGGCGCGCGCCCGGGCCGAATCTGCCGACCGGGCCAAGTCCGAATTTCTGGCCAATATGAGCCATGAGATCAGGACGCCGATGAACGGCGTGCTCGGCATGGCCGAGCTTCTGGTGCGCACCGAGCTCGACGCGCGCCAGCGCACCTTCGCCGACGTGATCCTGAAGTCGGGCACGGCGCTGCTCACCATCATCAACGACATACTCGACTTCTCCAAGATCGACGCCGGGCAGCTGAGCCTCGATCCGGCGCCGTTCCGGCTGGCCGAGGCGATCGAGGACGTGGCGACGCTCGTATCCTCGCGCGCGGTGGAGAAGGACCTCGAACTGATCGTGCGGGTCGATCCGGCCATGCCTCCGGTCGTGGTCGGCGATGTCGGCCGCATCCGCCAGATCGTCACCAACCTCGTCGGCAACGGCGTCAAGTTCACCGAGCGCGGCCACGTGCTGGTCGATGTCGGCGGCAAGGTCGAGAACGGCGTCGCCCATGTCACGGTCCGCGTTGAGGACACCGGCATCGGCATCCCCGAGGCGATGCTGAAGACCGTGTTCGAGAAGTTCAGCCAGGTCGATTCGTCCTCGACGCGCCGCCACGAGGGCACGGGGCTCGGCCTCGCCATCGCCTCGCGCCTCGTGTCGCTGATGGGCGGGGAGATCGGCGTGGAAAGCACGCCCGGCCAGGGCTCGGCCTTCTGGTTCTCGGTGCCGCTGCCGGTGCACGAGGACATGGAGCCGGCGCGGCCGGTTCCGGTCGATGTCTCGGGCGCGCGCATCCTCGTCATCGACGACAATGCGGTCAACCGCGACATACTGGTCGAGCAGCTCAGGAGCTGGAGGTTCGACTGCGCGGCGGCCGAGAGCGGCGAGATGGGCCTTGCCTTCCTCGAACACGCGAAGCGGCTCGGCGCCCGCGTGGACTGCATCATCCTCGACTACCAGATGCCCGGCATCAACGGCCTCGAGGTCGCGCGCCGCATCGCCGCCGACCCGGCGACCGCGCATATCCCGATCCTGCTTCTCACCTCGGTAGACCAGGCCGTGACCGGACAGATCGGCACCGAGACCGGAATCAGCGCCCATCTGAACAAGCCGGCGCGCTCGTCGGTGCTGCTGGAGACGCTGGTGACGATGATGCAGGTCGCGCGCGCCGCGCCGAAGGTCGCGCGTCTTCATGCGGTATCCGCCCCCGAGCGCGCCGCGCCGCGCCCGGTCGCCGCGCCGGCTGCGCCGGTCGCGCCCGCGCCCGTCCGCGCCGCCGCCGGCAAGCCGCCGCTCGACGTGCTCGTCGCCGAGGACAACGAGGTCAACCAGCTCGTCTTCAGCCAGATTCTCGACGGCCTCGGCCTCAGCTACCGCATCGCCGCCAACGGGCGCATCGCGACCGAGCTTTACCGCACCCACCGGCCGCGGCTGGTCCTGATGGACGTGTCGATGCCCGACATGAACGGCTTCGAGGCGACGCGGGCGATCCGGCTCGACGAAAGCGGAACCGGCCGCCGCACGCCGATCGTCGGCGTCACCGCCCACGCGTTGAAGGGCGACCGCGAGAAGTGCCTCGAGGCCGGCATGGACGACTATCTGTCGAAGCCGATCTCGCCCAACATGCTGGCGGCGAAGATCGACGCCTGGATCGACGGGCGGGATGAGGCGCTGCGCGCCTGAAGCCTACTCGGCGGCCTGCGCCGCGCCGGCGCCGAAGCGGCGCTCGATATAGTCGGCCAGCATCTTCTGGAAATCGGCGGCGATGTCGGGGCCACGCAGCGTCGCGGCCTTGCGGCCGTCGATGAAGACGGGGGCCGCCGGTGTCTCGCCGGTGCCGGGCAGCGAGATGCCGATGTCGGCATGCTTCGATTCGCCGGGCCCGTTGACGATGCAGCCCATCACCGCGACCTTCAATTCCTCGACGCCCGGATATTTCTCGCGCCACACCGGCATGTTGCGGCGCAGATCCGCCTCGATGGTGGCGGCAAGCTCCTGGAACACGGTCGAGGTGGTGCGGCCGCAGCCGGGGCAGGCGGCCACCACGGGCAGGAACTGGCGGAAGCCCATGGTCTGGAGCAGCTCCTGCGCCACCTGCACCTCGCGGGTGCGGTCGCCGCCGGGCTCGGGCGTCAGCGAGATGCGGATCGTGTCGCCGATGCCCTGCTGGAGCAGGATGCCCATGGCGGCGGACGAGGCGACGATGCCCTTCGAGCCCATGCCGGCCTCGGTGAGCCCCAGATGCAGCGCATGGTCGGAGCGCTTCGCCAGCTCGACATAGACCGCGATCAGGTCCTGCACCTGTGAGACCTTGGCCGACAGGATGATCTTTTCGCGGGCCAAGCCGATCTCCTCGGCCATTGTCGCCGAGATCAGCGCCGATTGCACGATCGCCTCGCGCGTCACGTCACGCGCCGTCATCGGCGAACCCGCCTTCTGGTTCTCGTCCATCAGCCGCGTCAGCAGCTCCTGGTCGAGCGAGCCCCAGTTGACGCCGATGCGCACCGGCTTGTCGTGGCGGATCGCGGTCTCGACGATCGCGCCGAACTGGGCGTCCTTCTTCTCGCGGAAGCCGACATTGCCGGGGTTGATGCGGTACTTGGCCAGCGCCTCGGCGCAGGCCGGATGGTCGGCGAGCAGCTTGTGGCCGATATAGTGGAAGTCGCCGACCAGCGGCACGTCCATGCCGAGCCGGAAGAGCCGGTCGCGCACGCGCGGCACGGCGGCGGCCGATTCGTCGCGGTCGACCGTCACCCGCACGATCTCGGAGCCGGCGCGGTGAAGGGCGGCGACCTGCGCCACCGTGGCGTCGATGTCGGCGGTGTCGGTGTTGGTCATCGACTGGACGACGACGGGCGCGTCGCCGCCGACCATGACGCCGCCGACCATGACGCCGACCGTGCGGTGGCGGGAAAGCGGCTGATCGAGAAAGGGCTGGTCCGGGGTCAAGATCGTACCTGCTTCATGAAACGCGGCCATCTACCGCTTTTCTTCCCTTTAGCACAATCCGGCAAATCGGACATGACAAAGGCGATTTTCCGGCCCCTTTGCGCATGGGATGGTGGAACTACCATCCCCGATTGGCATTTATGTTGCAACGCAATATAAAACGGCCGAACCGAGCCGGAGATTTGAAGACATGCTGACAGGACAAACCGCCATCATCACCGGATCGACGTCGGGCATCGGGCTGGGCATCGCCGAAGGGCTGGCCGCCAAGGGCGCGAACGTCGTCGTCAATTCGTTCTCCGACCGCAAGGAGGACCACGAGGTCGCCGCGGCGATCGCCGCGAAGCACGGCGTCGAGGCGGTCTATATCCGCGCCGACATGTCGAAGCCCGAGGAAACGCGCGGCTTGGTCGAGCAGGCGGTGTCGCGGTTCGGCGGTGTCGACATCCTCGTCAACAATGCCGGCATCCAGCATGTCGCCCCGGTCGAGGCCTTCCCGACCGAACGCTGGGACGCGATCATCGCCATCAACCTGTCCTCGGCTTTCCACACCATCGCGGCGGCCGTGCCGCACATGAAGGCGGCCGGCTACGGCCGCATCGTCAACATCGCCTCGGCGCACGGCCTGCGCGCCTCGCCCAACAAGGCGGCCTATGTCGCGGCCAAGCACGGCGTCGTCGGCCTGACCAAGACGGTGGCGCTCGAGCTCGCCGGCAAGGGCGTCACCTGCAACGCGGTGTGTCCCGGCTTCGTGCTGACGCCGCTAGTCGAGACGCAGATCGAGGACCGGGCGAAGGAGACCGGCCTCGACCGCGAGACGGTGATCCGCGAGATCATCCTCGCCAAGCAGCCGTCGAAGGAATTCGCCACGGTGGAGGAGATCGCCGCCGCGACCGTCTTCCTCGCCTCGAAGGAGGCGGCGCAGATCACCGGCACGACGCTGTCCATCGACGGCGGCTGGACCGCGCAGTAGCGCGAAAGGACGAACCTCGATGGCCAAGGCGGCAAACGGAAACGGCGCCGGCGACGGGACGAAGCCGGTCAATGTCGCGCTTCAGGGCGGCGGCTCGCACGGTGCCTTCACCTGGGGCGTGCTCGACCGGCTGCTGGAGGACGGACGGCTCGACTTCGCCGCCATTTCCGGCACCAGCGCCGGCGCCATGAACGCGGTGGCGCTGGCCGACGGCTTCGCCCGCGGCGGCCGCGACGGCGCGCGCGAGAAGCTCGGCCTCTTCTGGCGCGCGGTCGCCCGCAAGGGCCGTTTCAGCCCGGTGCAGCGCACGCCGTGGGACATGCTGTGGGGCAACTGGTCGGTGGAGAACACGCCCGGCTATTTCTGGTTCGACGCGATGTCGCGGGCATTCTCGCCCTATGCCAGCAACCCGCTCAACCACAATCCGCTGCGCGAGGTGGTCGAGGCCGAGATCGACTTCGAACGGGTGCGCGCCTGCAAGTCGACGAAGCTGTTCGTCTCGGCCACCAATGTCGAGACCGGGCAGCTCCGCGTCTTCGAGACGCACGAGATCACGGCGGACGTGGTGATGGCCTCGGCCTGCCTGCCGCAGATCTTCCAGGCGGTCGAGATCGACGGCACGCCCTACTGGGACGGCGGCTATGGCGGCAACCCGGCGCTCTACCCGTTCTTCTACGCCACGCCGGTCGAGGACGTGCTGCTCGTCCAGATCAACCCGGTGCTGCGCGAGGGCGCGCCGCGCTCGGCGCGCGAGATCCAGAACCGGGTGGACGAGATCACTTTCAATGCCGGGCTGATGCGCGAGTTCCGCGCCATCGCCTTCGTCAACGAGCTGATCGCCAGCGGCCGCATCGACCCCGGCCACTACCGCCGCATCCGCATGCACCGCATCGACGCCGACGAGGCGCTGGAGGATCTTTCCGCCTCGTCCAAGGTCAATGCCGAATGGGCATTCCTCGAATATCTGCGCGACCTCGGCCGCTCGGCGGCGGAGGACTGGCTGGCCGAGCATTTCGAGGCCGTGGGCAGCCATGCCACGCTCGACATCTCGCACGAGCTCGCGCCGGGGCTCGCCGCGCACGCGCGCAGGAAGCCGGGGCAGCGGGTGCGCGACTTCCTCGCCGCCCGGCCGCGTCCGCGCGGCTAGGGGTCGGGGCGCCCATGTTTTTCATGCCTGTATCGCGCCACAAAACTGGTGTAGGAGAAGCGGCCCTCGCCCACGGATGAAGGGCGATTGAACCGAACGCCCCGCGTTCCCATATCGGCCGTGTTTTGTCGGCGCCGCCGGCACGGGCGGGCCGCGCGCTGGATACGGACATGCCGAAGATCAGGTTTCACAAGGTAGCGGCTGTCGCCGTCCTCATCGCCACGGCCGCATGGGTCGCGACAGGCGAATTCTCCTCGGTCGGCAGCGCCGCGGACGAGGCCGAAGCCCCGCGCCCGGCCGGCGAGGCGGCCGAGCCGGCGACGCTGCGCACCGTCGGCGTGGTCAACCCGCCGCGCATCAGCCATTCGCGCGCGATCCGGCTTTCGGGCTCGACCGACGCCGACAAGCGGGCCGTGCTCGCCACGCGCGCGGCCGGCATCGTCGAGGAACTGCCGGTCAGGCAGGGCGACGAGGTCAAGCGCGGCGACGTCATCGTCAAGCTTCGCGACGAGGGCAAGACCGCGGCGGTGGAGAACACCCGTCAGGTGCTGGCCCAGCGCGAGGCCGAGGCGAATGCCGCCCGGCGTCTGGCCGAGCGCGGCAACCTTGCCAAGCTCCAGCTCGACGGCGCGCTGTCGGCGCTCGCCGCCGCCCGCGCCCAGCACGACGCGGCCGTGGCCGATCTCGAGCGCGACATCGTGCGCGCGCCCTTCGACGGCACCATCGACAAGGTCGATGCCGAGCTGGGCGGCTCGCTTGCGTCGGGCGCGGCCGTCGCCACCATCCTGTCGCTCGACCCGATCCTGGCGCGCGGCGAGGTCTCCGAGCGCGACCTCGCCCATGTCAGGACCGGTGACAAGGCGCGCGTGCGCCTCGTCAACGGCGAGGAGGCGGAAGGGACGATCCGCCATATCAGCCGCGACGCGACGCCGGCGACGCGCACCTTCCGCGTCGAGGTGGCGGTGCCTAACGCCGACGGCCGCATCCCCTCCGGCATGACGGCCGAGATCACGCTGCTGGCCGCCCCGGTGGAAGCGACCGCGCTGCCGCGCTCGGTGGTGACGCTGAGCAACGAGGGCGACCTCGGCATCCGCGCCGTCGATGCCGACGACAAGGTGGTGTTCTTCCCGATCGACCTGGTCGACGACATGCCGGGCGGGCTGGTGCTGGGCGGCATCCCTGCCGACGTGCGCATCATCGTCGCCGGACAGGAGCTGATCTCCGAGGGCGACACGGTCAACCCGGTCGAGGCCGACGCCGCGACCGTCAGCCGCCTCGGCGAAGAAGCCATGGGTGGGGCGACGGGCGGCGGGACGCGGTAGAAGATGGATATCGTCAAGCTCGCCATCAACAATGCAAGGCTGACGATCACCACGCTCGTCTTCCTGATGATCGTCGGCGCGATGTCGTACCTGTCGATCCCGAAGGAGGCCGAGCCGGACGTTCCCGTCCCGATCATCTATGCCAGCCTGATCTATCAGGGCATCTCGCCGGAGGATTCCGAGCGGCTGCTTCTGCGCCCGGTCGAGACGCGGCTCAAGACGATCAAGGGCGTCAAGGAGATGCGCTCGGCCGCCTATGAAGGCGGCGGCTACGTGCTGCTCGAATTCGACCCCTCGACCGATCTGAAGACCGCGCTGGACGACACCCGCAACGGGGTCGACACCGCGCGGCGCGACCTGCCGCAGGGCGCGGAGGAGCCGAGCGTCCACGAGGTCAACATCTCCGAATTCCCGGTGCTCGTCGTCACGCTGTCGGGCCATGTGCCCGAGCGCACGCTGACGGCCGCCGCGCGGACGCTGCGCGACCGCATCGAGGAGGTGCCGGGCGTGCTCGAAGGCGTGCTCCAGGGCGCGCGCGACGATCTGGTCGAGATCGTCATCGACCCGATGAAGCTGACCTCCTACGGGCTGAAGCTCGACGATCTGCTCGACGGCATGACCGCCTCGAACAGCCTCGTCGCCGCCGGCGCGCTGCAAGGCAGCGAGGGCCGCTACGCGGTCAAGGTGCCGGCGCTGATCGAGACCGTCGAGGACGTGGCCGACCTGCCGATCCTGGCCGGGCCGAACGCGGTGGTGCGGGCGCAGGACCTCGCCACCGTGCGCTCCACCCATGCCGACGCCGAGACGATCACCCGCCTCGACGGCAAGCCGGCCATCGCCATCGAGGTCAAGAAGCGCACCGGCGCCAACCTCGTCGATGCGGTGGAAGAGGTGAAGCGCGTCGCCGACGCCTTCCAGAAGACGCTGCCCGAGGGCATGACCGTCACCTACACGCAGGACAAGTCGGTCTTCATCAACCAGCTTCTCGGCGAGTTGCAGAACCATGTTCTGATCGCCGTCATCCTCGTCTTCATCGTCATCCTCTACGCGCTGTCCGGCCGCT
>DAOMOI010000056.1:0-9160 GCA_035444225.1 Aquamicrobium sp.
GGATTCCCAGTAGCTCGAACATCGGATTGTCCCGGCAAGCATTTGCGGTGCATGAGCGCGCGCCGGAAGGTCCGGCGCGCGCCGCGTTTCATTTGTCCCGTGCGTTACTTCACCAGCGGGCAGTTACCATCTTCCATCGGCCGCCATGCCTTGTCGGCGGGGATGGTCGCCACGGTCTCGTAATAGTCCCACGGGCCGGTCGACTGGTCCGGCGACTTGACCTTGAACAGGTACATGTCGTGGATCTTGCGGCCGTCGGCGCGGATCTCGCCCTTGCCGAACAGCGGATCGTCGGTCGGCAGCTCCTTCATCTTGGCCACGACCGTGTCGGCGTCCGTGGACTTCGTCGCCTCGACGGCCTTGAGATAGTGCAGCACGCCGGCATAGACGCCCGCCTGCACCATGGTCGGCTTGTCGCCGTCGATCGCCTCGAAGCGCGCCGACCACTCGCGGGTCTGGTCGTTCAGGTCCCAGTAGAAGCTCTCGGTCAGCACCAGCCCCTGAGCGGTCTCCAGCCCGAGCGCATGGACGTCGGTGATGAAGATCAGCAGGCCGGCCAGCGCCTGGCCCGCCTGGGTGATGCCGAACTCCGACGCCTGCTTGATCGAGTTGATGGTGTCGCCGCCGGCGTTGGCCAGACCGATCACCTTGGCCCCGGAAGCCTGCGCCTGGAGCAGGAAGGAGGAGAAGTCGGTGCCGGGGAAGGGATGGCGCACCGCGCCGACCACCGTGCCGCCGGACTTCTCGACCACGGCCGAGGTGTCGCGCTCGAGCGCATGGCCGAAGGCGTAGTCGGCGGTCAGGAAGAACCAGGAATCGCCGCCGGTCTGCACCATGGCCGAGCCGGTGCCGTTGGCGAGCGCCCAGGTGTCGTAGGTCCAGTGGACGGTGTGCGGCGAGCAGGCCGGGCCGGTCAGGTCAGAGGCGGCCGCGCCCGAGTTGATGAAGGCGGCGTTGGCTTCCTTGGTGATCTCGTTGACCGCGAGCGCGGCCGAGGAGGTCGGCACGTCGACGATGGCGTTGACGCCGTCCTGGTCGATCCACTGGCGGGTGATGGTGGAGGCGACGTCGGGCTTGTTCTGGTGGTCGGCGGAGACGATCTCGACCTTGATGCCCTTGGCCTCGGCGCCGAAGTCCTCGGCGGCCATGCGCGCGGCGATCACCGAGCCCTCGCCCGAAAGGTCGGCATAGACGCCGGAGCGGTCGTTGAGCACGCCGATCTTGACGGTGATGTCCTGCGCCAGCGCGCTCGTCGCCATCAGCGAAGCGGCCAGCGATGCGACCAGAAATCCGGTTCTCTTCATTTGGTTCTCCTCCATTTGCGACGCGGGTTCGCGTCCCGCGCCTTTCTCTTCAAACGCCCAGATATGCTTCGATCTTGCCGATATTCGCGTCGAGCTGGTCGTTCTCGATCATGTCGACGACCTTGCCCTGCTCGACCACGAAGTGACGGTCGGCCACCGTCGAGGCGAAGCGGAAGTTCTGCTCCACCAGCACGATGGTGAACCCCTCCCCCTTCAGCCGCGCGATCGTGCGACCGATCTGCTGGATGATCACCGGGGCCAGCCCCTCCGTCGGCTCGTCCAGCAGCAGCATCTTCGCGCCGGTCCGCAGGATGCGCCCGATCGCCAGCATCTGCTGCTCGCCGCCCGACAGCTTCGTGCCCTGGCTCGACAGACGCTCCTTCAGGTTCGGGAACAGCTCGAAGATCTGCTCCACGCTCATGCCCCCCGGCTTCACCTCAGGCGGCAGCATCAGGTTCTCGCGCACGTCGAGCGACGAGAAGATGCCGCGCTCCTCGGGGCAGAACGCGATGCCCTCGCGCGCAACGAACCGCGCCGGCGCGTGCATCAGCTCCTTGCCCTGGAACATCACCGAGCCCTTGCGCTTCGGCAGGATGCCCATGATCGACTTCAACGTCGTCGTCTTGCCGGCCCCGTTGCGACCCAGAAGCGTCACCACCTCGCCCGGCTTCACGTCGAACGTCACCCCGTGCAGCACGTGGCTCTCGCCGTACCAGGCTTCCAGGTCCTTCACCGCCAGCAGCGGGGCGGAGGCGTCCGCCGTCTTCATCGCAACCGCCGCCTCAGCCATGTCCCGCTCCGATATACGCCTCGATCACCCGCGGGTCCTTCGACACCGTGGCATAGTCGCCTTCCGCCAGCACCTTGCCCCGCGCCAGCACCGTGATCGTGTCCGACAGCGACGCCACCACCGACAGGTTGTGCTCGACCATCAGGATGGTGCGGTTGGCCGAGATGCGCTTGATCAGCGCCGAGATGCGCTCGACGTCCTCGTGGCCCATGCCGGCCATCGGCTCGTCGAGCAGCAGCATCTCGGGGTCGAGCGCCAGCGTCGTCGCGATCTCCAGCGCCCGCTTGCGCCCGTAAGGCAGGTCGCCCGCTTCCGTCGCCTCGAACGCCGAAAGCCCGACATCGGCCAGAAGCTCGCGCGCCCGCTCGTCGAACGTGCCCAGCACCTTCTGCGAGCGCCAGAAGTCGAAGCTATCCCCGCGCTGCCGCTGCAAGGCGATGCGCACGTTCTCCAGCGCCGTCAGATGCGGGAACACCGCCGAGATCTGGAACGAGCGCACCAGCCCCAGCCGCGCGATGTCGGCCGGCGACAAGGCCGTGATGTCCTCGCCCTTGTAGGTGATCTTCCCCCGCGTCGGCGGCAGAAACTTGGTCAGCAGGTTGAAGCAGGTCGTCTTGCCAGCCCCGTTCGGGCCGATCAGCGCATGGATCTGGCCGCGCCTCACACGCAAGTCCACGCCCTCAACCGCAAAGAAGCCCTTGAACTCCTTCGTCAACCCCTCAGCGGCAAGTATAACGCCGTCGCTCATGCGCTCCTCATACTCATCTGCCGCGCCGGAAGGGGCGCGGAACCTGCTTGATGAGCCCTCCTCCCGGGAAGTGCTCGGCCGTTATCGGCGCTCTTGATTTTGTCTTGCGGAAAGGAAACTGCACTACCTCGCCCGCAAGTACAAGGTCGTATAACTACGATAAATCCAACGATGACACATTGCCGCCGCCGCGCCCGTTCCGGCGCGCGGCGGCGGCATGCCGGGGCTCTAGCCCTTCACATGCGGGCAGGTGCTCTGCTCGAGCGACTGGACCGCGTCCGCGGCGGGAATGGTGTGCAGCACCTTGTAATAGTCCCACTCGCCGCTCGATTCGGCCGGGGTCTTGACCTCGACCAGGTACATGTCCTTGGCCAGCCGCCCGTCGGCGCGGACGGTGCCGCCCGGCGCGAAGAAGTCGTCGACCGGCATCTCCTTCATCTTGGCGGCCACGGTCGGGCCGTCATCGGTGCCGGCGGCCTCGATCGCGCGCAGATAGTGCAGCACCGAGGAATAGGTGCCGGCCTGGACCATGCCGGGCATGCGGCCGGTCTTCTCCTGGAAGCGCTTCGACCATTCGCGGCTGGCGTCGTCGCGGTCCCAGTAGAAGGCGGTGGTGGCGAGAAGCCCCTGCGCCGTCTCCAGCCCGAGCGCGTGCACGTCGGAGATGACGATGACGAGGGCGGCGAGGTTCTGCCCGCCCTGGGCGATGCCGAACTCGCCCGCCTGCTTGATGGCGTTGATGGTGTCGGTGCCGGCATTGGCGAGGCCGACGATCTGCGCGCCGGACGCCTGCGCCTGCACCAGGAACGAGGAGAAATCGGCCGAGCCGAGCGGATGGTTGACGCTGCCGGCGATCTTGCCGCCGCCTTCCTCGACGACGCGGGTGATCTCGGCCGCCATCTGGTGGCCGAATGCATAGTCGGCCGTCAGCAGGAACCACGTGTCCTTGCCCTGCTCAAGCACGGACTTGGCGGTGCCGACCGACTGCGAATAGGTGTCGAACACCCAGTGGAAGCCGGTGGGCGAGCAGTCCTCGTTGGTCAGGCGCGTGGTCGCCGGGCCGGTCATCAGCGTGACCTTGCCCATCTCCTTGCCGATGGTGTTGACGGCGATGGCGACGGCCGAGTTGGTCAGGTCGGCGATCGCATCGACGCCGTCGACGTCGATCCAGCGCCGCGCCAGCGCCGAGGCGACGTCGGCCTTGTTCTGGTGGTCGGCGGAGACGATCTCGACCTTGATGCCCTTTTCCTCGGCGCCGAAATCCTCCACCGCCATGCGCGCGGCTTCCGCCGAGGTCAGGCCGCCGAAATCGGCATAGGTGCCGGTCTGGTCGTTGAGCACGCCGATGCGCACGACGCCGTCGCTGAGTTCCTGCGCCAGGGCCGCCGGGGCCGAGACCAGGGCCGTCGAGGCCAGAAGGGCCGCAGCAATGGCAAGATGTTTCATGATTTCCTCCCTTATCGCCCATCCCGTTGACGGGTTGCCGTCAACTACATCAAATCGCGGCCGCGAGATCGACTCTATTTTTCACACATCCGCTGTGCGTCTTCGTCGAAATCGGCCGATGCAGATTTCGCATCGCAACAAATCGTGTCCGCGCGAATCGCCCGCGCGCCGGGAACCAATGGCCGCTCAATCGGTTTAAGCGTATTGCGCATACGTGCTGCCTTCAAGGCGCGTCATTCAATACGCTTGCTGAGACCAGAACAGAATGAACATCCATGTCGGTCCGACGCTTCGGTCTGATGTCCAAACCGCGCCCCGCGACAGCGAGGCCCCGATCCGCTCCCTCCTCGCGCCCCATGGCGAACTGCGTCGGCTGGGACGCCGGCTCGCCGAAGACGGCGGCGGGCTGCTTCCCGATTTCCAGCCCTTCAACAACCCGCGCGAGCGCACGCGGGAGAACGCCGCGCGCATCCGCGCCGCCATCCAGGCCCTCGACCGCGCCCAGCAGGCCGGCGAGGCGGTGACGCCGGCGGCCAACTGGCTGCTCGACAACTCGCATGTCGTGGAGGACGCCATCGTCGGCATCCGCCGCGACCTGCCGCCCCGTTTCTACCGGCAGCTGCCGCTGATGCCCGGCACCGAGGCGCCGCGGGTGCTGGCCATCGCCTGGGCCTATGTGGCGCAGACCGACAGCGCGGTGACGCAGGAAGGCTTCCGCGAGATCGTCGAGGGCTTCCAGGAAGTGCAGAAGCTGCGCATCGGCGAATTGTGGGCGCTGCCCTCGGTGCTGCGCTTCGTGCTGGTGGAGAATCTGCGCCGGCTCGCGCTCAGGATCGTGCGGGCGCGGGCCATGCGGCTGGCCGCCAACGAGGTCGCCGACCGGCTCGCCACCGCGCCGGCGGGACAGGAAGCGGAAATCCTCGCCGCCCATGCCGGCCATGCCTGCGAGCGCACCTTCGCCACCCAGCTGCTGCACCGCCTGCGCGACGGGTCGCAGACCTCGCACACCGCGCTCGCCTGGCTGGAGGCGCAGCTGGAAGCGGCCGGCAGCGGCGCCACCGAGATCACCGCCCACGAGCACGCCAACCTCTCGGCCGGCAACCTCACCACCAGCAACATCATCAAGGGCCTGCGCCTCATCGACGACATCGACTGGACGGTGTGGTTCGAGGAGGTGAGCGGCATCGACTGCCTGTTGCGCGAGCGGACGAACTTCTCCGACCTCGACTTCCCCTCGCGCGACGCCTATCGCAGCGCCATCGAGGAGCTGGCCAAGCGTTCCGGCAAGGAAGAGCACGAGGTCGCGCTCGCCGCTATCGAGATGGCCGGGGGCGACGATGTCGGCGCGCTGCTCGTCGGCCCGCGCCGGCGCGAGATGGAGCGCGCCATCGCCTATCCGCCGAGCTTCGGCGAGCGGCTTCACCGTGCGGTGCGGCGCAGCGGCTGGGCCGGCATCGTCGTGCCGGTCGCGCTGCTGGCGGTGCTGTTCGTGGCCGCGCTCGGCTATGCGCTCACGCCGCTCGGCCTCGCGCCGGGCGCGCTCGCGCTGCTTCTGGCCCTGTTTGCCGCGCCGGCGCTGGAGGCGGCGGTCGGCCTCTACAACGCGCTCGTCTCGGCGCTGGTCAAGCCGACGCAACTGATCGGCTACGAGTTCCGCGACGGCGTGCCGGCCGATGCCCGCACCTTCGTCGTCGTGCCGACGCTGATCGGCAGCCGCGACGACGCGGAGGAGGCGGCGCGCACGCTCGAGGTCCACTATCTCGCCAACATGAGCGGGGCGCTGCACTTCGCCATCCTGTCCGACTGGCCCGACAGCGACACCGAGGAGACGCGGTTCGACCGCGACCTGCTCGCCCATGCGCGCAAGCAGGTGGCCGAGCTGAACGCGCGTTATCCGGGCAAGGACCACGCCCGCTTCTTCCTGCTTCACCGGCGCCGCCTCCACAACGACGCCGAAGGCGTGTGGATGGGCTGGGAGCGCAAGCGCGGCAAGCTGCACGAGCTGAATGCGCTCCTGCGCGGCGACCGCGACACCACCTTCATCGCGCCGGCCGACCCGCTGCCGGAGGACGTGCAATATGTGCTGACGCTCGACGCCGACACCCGCACCATGCGCGACGCGGCCGCCAAGCTGGTCGGCAAGCTCGCCCATCCGCTCAACCGGCCGGTTCTTGACAAGGCCGGGCGCGGGCTCGCCAGCGGCTACGGCATCCTGCAACCGCGCGTCACCGCCTCGCTGACCACGGGTGACGAGGCGTCGTTCTTCCAGCGCGTCTTCTCGGCCAATCGCGGCTTCGATCCCTACGTCTTCGCCGTTTCCGACGTCTATCAGGACCTGTTCGGCGAGGGCACCTTCACCGGCAAGGGGCTTTACCACATCGACGCCATGGAAGCGGCGCTCAAGGACCGCATCCCCGAGAATGCCGTGCTCAGCCACGACCTGATCGAAGGCGCGCTGGCGCGCGCGGCCCTCGTCACCGACGTCGAGCTGATCGAGGACTACCCGACCCGCTATCTCGTCGACGCCTCGCGCCAGCACCGCTGGATCCGCGGCGACTGGCAGCTCCTGCCTTGGATACTCAACCCCGCCTCCGGCATTCCGGGCCTGTCGCGCTGGAAGATGATCGACAATCTGCGCCGCTCGCTGACGCCGATCCTGTGGATCGCCGCCTCGATCGCCGGCTGGACGCTGATGCCGTTCACCTATGCCGCGCAATGGCAGGCGCTGCTGATCCTCAGCCTGTTCCTGTCGCTGACCTTCGGGCTGGTCGACTCGCTCATCCCGCGCGACGGGCGCTCGACGCTGTCGAGCCATTTCGCCGCTTTCGCCCGCGACGCCGCCTTCGCCAGCGCCCAGGTCGTGGCCAAGGTGGTGCTGATGGCGCATGCCGCGTGGTCGGCGGGCGACGCCATCGCCCGCACGCTCTATCGCATGCTGGTCAGCCGCCGCCACCTGCTCGAATGGCGCACCGCCTCGGCCGCCGCGCGCTCGGGCCGGAACGACCTTGCCGGCCACTACCGCGCCATGGCGGGCGCGCTGCCCGTCGCTGCGGTGGCGCTCGCGATCCCGCTCGCGTCCGGTTCGTCGGGCGTCTGGGTCGGCGCACTTTTCGCCCTCTTATGGACGGCCTCGCCGGCCTTCGCCTGGTTCATCAGCCTGTCGGCCGAGACCGAGGACCGGATCGAGGTCTCGGCCGGCGACGCCACGGCGCTGCGCCGTATCGCGCGCCGGACATGGCTCTATTTCGAGACCTTCGTCACGGTCGAGCACAACATGCTGCCGCCGGACAACTATCAGGAAAAGCCGGAGCCGGTGGTGGCGGCGCGCACCTCGCCGACCAATATCGGCGTCTATCTCCTGTCCACCGTCTCGGCGCGCGATTTCGGCTGGCTGGGGCTGGCCGAAACCATCGAGCGGCTGGAGAAGACGCTGGCGACGATGGAGCGGATGGAGCGCCACCGCGGCCATTTCTACAACTGGTATGACACGCGCACGTTGAAGCCGCTGCACCCGCTCTACATCTCCTCGGTCGACAGCGGCAATCTCGCCGGCCATCTGGTCGCGGTCGCCGCCGCCTGCGACGAATGGGCGGCGGCCCCGGCGGCGCACCTGCAAGGCGATTTCGTCGGCATCCTCGACGCGGCCGCCATCCTGGACGAGACGCTCAACGACCTGCCGGACGACCGGCGCGCGCTCAGGCCGCTGCGCAAGCGCCTGTTCGAGCGCATCGAGGGCCTCGTCCGCGCCGTTGAGGCGATCCGCGCCGAGCCTGAGACCGCCTCTATCCGCGCCTTCAACCTGACCGTCCAGGCCGCAGACATCCGCCGCCTCGCCGGGGCGCTGCACGAGGAGACGGCTTCCGCCGCCAGCGGCGACGTGGTGCTGTGGGCCGAGCGGGTGGAAAGGGTTTGCGAGGCGCATCTGGCCGACGCGCATACGGACGAGCACGGCGTGGCGCGGCTGCGCCAGCGGCTCGTCGCCACGCGCGACCGGGCGCGCCAGTTCGCCTTCGAGATGGATTTCGCCTTCCTGATGCGGCAGGACCGCAAGCTGCTTTCCATCGGCTACCGGGTCGAGGAGCACCAGCTCGACGAGGCCTGCTACGACCTCCTCGCCTCGGAGGCGCGGCTGACCAGCCTGTTCGCCGTCGCCAAGGGCGACCTGCCGACCGAGCACTGGTTCCGCCTCGGTCGTCCGGTCACCGCGATCGGCTTTTCCGGCGCGCTGATGTCGTGGTCAGGCTCGATGTTCGAATATCTGATGCCGCCGCTGGTAATGAAGGAGCCGCGCGGCGGCATCCTCGACCACACAAGCCACCTCGTGATCCGCCGGCAGATCTCCTACGCCCGCATGAAGGGCGTGCCGTGGGGCATCTCGGAAGCGGCCTACAACGCACGCGACCGCGAGATGACCTATCAGTACACCAATTTCGGCGTGCCGGGGCTGGGGCTGAAGCGCGGCCTGGGCCAGGATACTGTGATCGCGCCCTATGCCAGCCTGCTCGCCGCGCAGTTCCGCCCGGCCGAGGCGGTGGACAATCTCGAGCGGCTCAGGCGGCTCGGCGCGCTCGGCCGCTACGGCTTTCACGACGCGGTCGATTTCACGCCGGCGCGGCTGCCGCAGGGCAAGACCCATGCGGTGGTGCGCAACTTCATGGCCCATCACCACGGCATGTCGATCGTCGCCGTCGCCAACACTGTGTTCGAGGGCCGGATGCGCGAGCGTTTCCATTCCGACCCGGTGATCGTGGCGGCGGAGCTGCTGTTGCAGGAGAAGGCGCCGCGCACGGTGCCGTCGATGCCGATCCGCGCCGACGCCGGCGAGCGGGTCAAGCCCGCCTTCACCGACGAGCGTCCGGATTCGCGCCTGAT
>DAOMOI010000057.1:0-9081 GCA_035444225.1 Aquamicrobium sp.
CCGCACGCACCATCCTCATCGTCGACGACGACGCCGATCTGCGCGAGACGCTGGTGGAGCAGCTTTCGCTCTACGAGGAGTTCTCGGTCCTCGAGGAGGACAACGCGGCCAAGGGCATGCAGGCCGCGCGCGCCGGCACCATCGACCTCCTGATCATGGATGTCGGCCTGCCGGACATGGACGGCCGCGAGGCGGTGAAGATCCTGCGCAAGGGCGGCTTCAAGGCCCCGATCATCATGCTGACCGGGCACGACACCGATTCCGACACCATCCTCGGGCTGGAGGCCGGCGCCAACGACTACGTCACCAAGCCGTTCCGCTTCGCCGTGCTGCTCGCGCGCATCCGCGCCCAGCTTCGCCAGCACGAGCAGAGCGAGGACGCCACCTTCACCGTCGGCCCCTACACCTTCAAGCCGAGCCAGAAGCTGATGACCGACCCGAAGGGCGCGAAGGTGCGGCTGACCGAGAAGGAAGCCTCGATCATCAAGTATCTCTACCGCGCCGGCGAGAAGGTGGTGACGCGCGACGTGCTGCTCGAAGAGGTGTGGGGCTACAATTCCGGCGTCACCACCCACACGCTCGAAACCCATGTCTACCGCCTGCGCCAGAAGATCGAGCGCGATCCTTCCAACGCCGAGATTCTTGTGACGGAAAGCGGCGGCTACAAGCTCGTCCCTTGACTGTCCGCCCCGCGCGGTCGAAGAACCTCAAGGGGGCCGCAATTTGAGACCGCGACTTGGCGCTTGAAGACGATATCCGCATCCTGTCGGGGGTCGGCCTGTTCTCGGAGCTGACCGAGGAGCAATTGCGGCTGCTCGCCTTCGGCGCCGAGCAGGTGCGTTTCCAGGCCGGACGCGAGATCTTCGCAGAGGGCGCGGCCGCCGACTGCGCCTATGTCGTCGTCTCCGGCCGGGTGGTGCTCTATCGCGACGGCGGCGGCGCGGCGGTGGCGCTATCGCGGCTGGGCGAGGGCGCCATCATCGGCGAGCTGGCGCTGATCGCGCCGGGCAAGCGGCTGACCTATGCCGCGGCAGAGACCGACGTGACGCTCATCCGCCTGTCGCGTTCGCTGTTTCGCCGCATCCTTGAGGAATACCCGGAGGTCGCGGCGCGGCTGCACGCCCGCATGGTCCACGACCTCGAGGACTTCCTGAAGCAGATCGAATCCGTCGCCCCGCGCTTTTCCGACTGAGTTTTTTCGCAAACCCAGCTTGGTCGGCGTAGCAGAAAAATTCAATCCAGATCGAAGCGGGCGATCACCGGCACGTGGTCGGACGGGCGTTCCCAGCCGCGCGCCTCGCGCAGCACCTCGACGCCGGCGAGCGCGGGGGAAAGGTTGGCCGAGGACCAGACATGGTCGAGCCGGCGGCCGCGATTGGAGGCGGCCCAGTCCTGCGCGCGATAGCTCCACCAGGTGAACAGCTTCTCTTCCGGCGGGATCGCCTGGCGCATCAGGTCGACCCAGTTTCCGGCCCGGCGCATCGCCTCGAAGCTCGTCGTCTCGACCGGCGTGTGGCTGACGACGTTGAGCAGCTGCCTGTGCGACCAGACGTCGGTTTCCAGCGGCGCGATGTTCAGGTCGCCGACCAGCACCGAGGACAGCCCCTCGCCCTGAAGCGCGGGGAGATCGTGCATCTGCGCCACGAAATCGAGCTTGTGGCGGAATTTCGGGTTGATGTCGGGGTCGGGCTCGTCGCCGCCGGCCGGTACGTAGAAATTGTGCAGCAATATCCTGCGCCCGCCGGCCTCGACATGGACGGAAAGGTGCCGGCAGTCCTCAATGTCGCAGAAGCGCCGCTTCTCGACCACCTCGAGCGGGCGCCGCGCCACCGTGGCAACACCGTGATAGCCCTTCTGGCCGCTGATCTCGATATGCTCGTAGCCGGCTTCGCGGAAGGCGTTAAAGGGAAACAGCGCATCCGGGCACTTGGTCTCCTGAAGACACAGCACGTCCGGCTGATGCTCGGCCAGGAACCGCGCCACCAGCGGCATCCTGAGCCGCACGGAGTTGATGTTCCAGGTCGCGATGGAAAAGGCCATGGGGAAAGGTCCGGCAGCGAGGGGGAAAGCCCCTTGTGCCAGCCACGGCCGCGTCAGGCAAGGTGACGCCCTTCGCGGTCCACAGCCCGGTTTTGCCCTAGCGCTGGCCGGGCTGCTGCATCTGCTGGATGCGCATATGGTCGATGGCGAACACCGACGGGTCGAAGCGCACGCCTTCCTGCACGTTGAAGATCATCACCGTCGTGTCCTTGCCCTGCGCGTCGGTGATGGTCCACTGGCGCAGCTCGTAGGAGGCGGGATCGAACATCATGGTGATGGTCGAATCGCCGAACATCGACTTGTCGGCGAGCTGGATCGTCGTCAGGTCCGCCTCTTCCTTGACGCTGCGCACCTTGCCGCCGGAAAGGTCGATCTTGTCATCGAGCAAAAGTTTAAGCGGCGTCTTCGACAGCGGATAGACATCCGCCGTCCTCAGCTTTGTGTTCTCCAGCACCAGCGTCGTGCCGTCGGAGGTGACCTTGAACGTCGACGGCGCCTCGTAGTTGAAGCGCAGCTTGCCCGGCCGCTCGATGAAGAACTTGCCGCCGGTCTGCTCGCCGCGCGGGCCGAACTGCACGAACTCGCCCATCATGGTGCGCACGCGCGCGAAATGGTCGGCGATGCGCTGGGCGGAAGCCGTCGACGCCTGTGCATGGCCCGTGGCGAGAAACGGCCCGGCGAATTGGCCGAGCGCGAGTGCGCCCGCCGCCAGAGCCGCATTGCCCAGGAACCGCCGCCGCGACATCGCGGCCTTCACCATCTCGTCCATCGTTCTCACCTCGCTGCCTTGCTTTCCGTTAGGCGTCCAGTGGGGCCGAAATTGGGCTGCCTTCCCGCGCCTTCACAGCGGGAAACGGCGACGCGGCCGGTTCGGTTGCCTTGCCGGCCCGTACGCCCGGCCCACGCGCATGGTCAGAACTTGTCGTCCTCGGTCGGCACAAGGATCTCGCGCTTGCCGGCGTGGTTGGCCGGGCCGACGATGCCTTCCTGCTCCATCCGCTCGATGATCGAGGCGGCGCGGTTGTAGCCGATGCCGAGCCGGCGCTGGATGTAGCTGGTCGAGGCCTTGCCGTCGCGCAGCACCACGGCCACCGCCTGGTCGTAGGGATCTTCCGAATCGTCGAAACTGCCGCCGGACGCGCCGCCCTTGGCCCCGCCGTCCTCGTCCTCGTCGTCGTCCTCGGTGATGGCGTCGAGATATTCGGGCGCGCCCTGGAGCTTCAGATGCGCCACCACCTTCTCGACCTCGTCATCCGACACGAACGGCCCGTGGACGCGCTGGATGCGGCCGCCGCCGGCCATGTAGAGCATGTCGCCCATGCCCAGAAGCTGCTCGGCGCCCTGCTCGCCCAGGATGGTGCGGCTGTCGATCTTCGACGTCACCTGGAAGGAGATGCGGGTCGGGAAATTGGCCTTGATCGTGCCGGTGATGACGTCGACCGATGGCCGCTGCGTCGCCATGATGACGTGGATGCCGGCGGCGCGCGCCATCTGCGCCAGCCGCTGCACCGCGCCCTCGATGTCCTTGCCGGCGACCATCATCAGGTCGGCCATCTCGTCGATGATGACGACGATGTAGGGCATCGGCTCCATGTCGAGATGCTCGGTCTCGTAGATCGCCTCGCCGGTCTCGCGGTCGAAGCCGGTCTGCACCGTGCGGGTGATCTGCTCGCCCTTTTTCTGCGCCTGCGCCACGCGCTGGTTGAAGCCGTCGATGTTGCGCACGCCGACCTTGGACATCTTGCGGTAGCGATCCTCCATCTCGCGCACGGTCCATTTGAGCGCGACGACCGCCTTCTTCGGATCGGTGACGACCGGGGTGAGCAGATGCGGGATGCCATCATAGACGGACAGCTCCAGCATCTTCGGGTCGATCATGATCAGGCGGCAGTCCTGCGGCGTCATCCGGTAGAGGATCGACAGGATCATGGTGTTGATCGCCACCGACTTGCCCGAGCCGGTGGTGCCGGCGACGAGCAGGTGCGGGAACTTGGCGATGTCGGCGATGACCGCCTCGCCGTTGATGCTCTTGCCGAGCGCGAGCGCCAGCTTCGCCTTCGCCTGCTCGAAGTCGCGGCTGGCAAGCAGTTCGCGCAGATAGACGGTCTCGCGCCTGGCGTTGGGCAGCTCGATGCCGATGGCGTTGCGCCCCGGCACCACGGCGACGCGGCAGGCGATGGCGCTCATCGAGCGGGCGATGTCGTCGGCGAGGCCGATGACGCGCGACGACTTGATGCCGGGCGCGGGCTCCAGCTCGTAGAGCGTCACCACCGGACCGGGGCGGACATGGATGATCTCGCCGCGCACGCCGAAATCCTCGAGCACGCCTTCGAGCAGGCGCGCATTCTGCTCCAGCGCGTCCTGCGACAGCGCCGGGTCGCGGGCGACGTTCTTCGCCTCGGCGAGGAAGTGCAGCGACGGCATCTCGAACGTGTCCGGCCCGATCAGCGACCGCTGCGCCTCGCGCCGGACGCGCGCGCCCTCGAGCGGGCGCGGCGCCGGCGCTTCCACGCGGGTGGCCGCGTCGGAAGGGAAATGGCGCACCTGCGCCTCTCCGGCCGGGGTCGGGCGGATGACGATATCGTCCTCGTCGAAATCGTCGTCATCGTCATCGGGCGCGGCGGCGGGCCGGCGATAATCCGGCTCCATGTCGAAGGGCGGCTCGTCGTCCAGCGAGGGCGCGGCGTCGAAGCCCGGCTCGACCCGGCCGCGCTGCCTCGTCGACACCGGGGCAGGAAGATCGTCGAGCGCGTCATCGTCGTCCCAGGCCGCGCGGCGCCGTCCGGCCAGTCCCGCACCGCCCAGCCTGCGCCTTGCGAAAGCCTGCGCGGAGAGCCACCAATGGGTCGCCGCGCCCATGGCCGCGACCACGAAGCCGGCGCGGTCGTCGTCGTCCTCGTCCTCGTCGAAATCCTCGTCCTCGACGGCGCGCGCCTGCTTGCGCGCCGGCGACGCGGCGCTTGTCGCGGCGGCCGGCAGGCCGCCGGTCAGCGTCGCGGCGAAGGCGAGCAGCCAAAGCGCCGGGCCGATGAAGACGGCGACGGTCAGGATGGCGGCGGCCCCGGTCGGGTAGCCGCCGGCAAGCCAGGAGGGGATGCCGAGCGCCAGATCGCCGAGCACGCCGCCAAGGCCGGACGGCAGCGGCCATGTCGGCGGCGCGGTGATGCAGCCGACGATTCCGGCGGCGAGCACGGCCGAGCCCGCCCAGGCGGCGGCGCGCGCCGGCATCCGGTCGATCCGCCGCGCCGTGACCAGCCGCGTCCCCCACGCCACCGCCGGCACCAGCGCCGCGACGGCGCCGAGACCGAGGAACTGCATAAGGAGGTCGGCCACCACCGCGCCCGGATAGCCCATGGCGTTGGTGACCGGGTTGTCGGTGGCGTGGCTGAAGGAGGGGTCGGCGACGGTCCACGTCGCCAGCGCCGCGAGGCAGAACGCGGTCGCCGCGAACACGGCAAGCCCGGCCGCCCGCGCCATCTGCCTGTGCAGGAAGCCGCGCAGGCCGTAGTCGGTTTCGTCGATCGCCAGTTGAGCCGCTGCGCCCGAACGCATGTGAACACCCCGTCAAATCTCGCCGCGCGGCTCGAGGCCACGCGCAAACAATCCGGGGCCGACTCTAGGCAGGGTTGGTTAAGGCGGCATTAACCATGCAGATTTTGCAGGCCCATGCCGCACAAGGCTTTGCGGGCGGCGCGTTTGCGTCCGTTATACCCCAACATGATGCCGACGGGGGAACCAACTGAGTTTCCAAAGGTTGCTGCGCACAGGGTATCCCAGAATGCAACACGTTCGTCGAACTATCGAGGAGCTACGCCGATACATCGCGGCCAGTAAGTCGCGCTCCGATCTTGAGGAGGTCGATGTGCTTCTGGCAGTTGCACTCGAAGAGGTGCGAAGAAAGCTGGCGGCCGCCGAGCGTGAGGGTCAAAGCCGCGAGGGCGATCAGCGCTGATCGCATAGCGATCTTTTGCCTGGGGGCTTTACGTTCCGAGGTTCAGTCTAGTCGTTGGATGCGCCCCCGGCTGAGCCGGAACACGCCGTCTTCGCCGCCCTGCTGCCCAAAGTCAGCGAGTAGCTCGGCCCATGTGCCGAGATATGCACCGCAATCGTCGCAGACGATCCGCGTTTCTGGCTTGGCCTCGGCCGGGATTCTCAGACGGATCGTGAGGCAGAAGGGGCACTCAAGCTTATGGTCCAGATATTCGCTCATAAGGCAGTCTGCGCTTTAGTCGTTCGACAAGCAATGGCGCAGACGGTCAGCCCCGCCCGACTTGACGGACCGGGGGAACGCCGAGGGAGGAAGCCAAGGGCGAGGTAACGTGCCTCAATAAAACAACGCCTTCTCTTTAAGGCGGCATCAACCATGGGTGGGAGGAGCAGTTCAGGCCGCGTCCAGATGCTCGATCGCTTCGATTTCAGCTTTCTTCGCCTCGCCCTCGACGGCAAGGTCATAGCTGGTCTGCATGTTCATCCAGAATTGCGGCGTGGATGGAAAAGCCGAGAGTGGTCATACTCTGATCCTTACCCGGCCCCCTGCTTCACCGGCGCGGCGGGCGCACCACGATCACGCGCGGCGGCGGCGCGTAGAACCACGGGTCGCGGTCGAACGAGGCGCGGCGCGAGGCGCGGCGGTCCAGCTCGATGCGCTGGAGGCATTCGGCGAAGGCGTCGTTCTTGCGGGTAAAGCCGTAGGAGCGGCAGGTTTCCTCGTCGGCCTGCCGCTGTTCTTCGGGAGAGAGAGTGGTGCAGGCCGCGAGCGCCGCGACCATGGCGAGCGGAACCAGCATCGGGAGCTTCATGGGACTTCTCCGCAACAGTGCCGCCTCCCGCCTCGCAAGCGTCGCATCATAACACAGGCATCGCGAAACCAAAGACCCCTCGTCAATCCACCGCCTGCTTGAGCACGGCGAGCGCGTCCTGCATCTCGGGCCGCCCTTCCGTCGCCTCGGCATAGACCGCATAGGCGGGATAGGTGAATTCCGGCGCGCCCGCTACGGGTTCCAGCTCGCCCGCCGCGATATGGCGCGCGACCGTGCCCTTGCGGAAATAGCCCATGCCGCCGGCGCGCAATATGTAGGAGAGGCCGAGCTGGCCGAGGCCGACCATAACCCCCGGCTCGCCGAAGACGGGCGAGCCCGCGCCGTGGCGGGCGGCGAAGGACGGCCCCCAGTCGACATAGACATAGTCGTCGCGGCCCCCGCTCCCGTCATCGCCGGCGCCGGTGCCGGGCGTGCGCACCAGGATGAGCTGTTCCTCCTGCAGCAGCTCGACGCGGAAGCCGGGCAGGAGCTGCGGCGCGTAGAGCACGGCGATGTCGAGCATGCCGGTGCGCAATTGCTCCAGAAGCTGGTCAGGCACGCCGACATGGGCGTGAACGGCGATGTCAGGCCGCTTGCCCCGCATCGCCACCAGCCAGTCGAGCAGAAGCGGGTTCCACAGGCTGAGCTCGCCCCCCAGCGCCACCGCTCCGGTGCTGCCGGGTGGCAGCGCGAGCTGGTGGCGCGCCCGCTCCCACACCCGCACGAAGGCTTGCGCGAAGCGCTCGAACTCGCGCCCGGCCGGCGTCATCTGGGCGCCGTTGCGGTTGCGCACGAAAAGCTGGCGCCCCAGCTCGTCCTCCAGCGTGCGGATTCGCGCCGAAACCGTGGTCTGGGTGACGTGGAGCCGCTCGGCCGCGCGCAGGAACGAGCCGCAATGCACGATTTCCAGAAAGGTGCGGGCGCGGTCGATGTCCATCCATGGCTGCCTTGGCAATGGTGCAAAATTCTTGCACTCAACGAGCATTTAATTCCGTTTGTCTTCCGCAATCAAGCGCCGCACCATTCCCTGCGCCCAGACGGGCGCGCCAGACGGGCGCGAAGGAGGAAGCAGGCCGATGAACGACGAGCGCGACTCTTGGGAAGCCGGCGAATATGCCTCGCCGCCCTGCTTCATGCATGAGCTTGCGCCCGACTTCCAGCCGCGGCCGGAACGGACGAGCGCATGGGGCGACGTCGTGCGCTGGCGCAAGGCCGAGCGCAGGCGGCTGATCGAGGCGCGGCTGGCGCTGCCGGCCGCCGAGCGGACGGTGCACGCCGAGCGGATCGCCGGCCGCCTCGACACGACGCTGGGGCCGGTCTCGCGCCGCATCGTCGCCGCCTACTGGCCGTTCCGCGGCGAGCCTGACCTGCGCAACTGGATGATCCGCGTCATCGAGCGCGGCGGCCGCATCGCGCTGCCGGTCGTCATCCGCACGGGCTGGCCGCTGGAATTCCGCCTGTGGACGCCGGGCGACCCGCTCGAACGCGGCGCGCTCGACATCCTCGTTCCCGCGCGCGGGCCCGCGGTCGAGCCCGACATCGTCGTCGCGCCCGTCGTCGGCTTCGACACCGCGAATTACCGGCTGGGTCATGGCGGCGGCTTCTACGACCGGACGCTGGCGGCGATGCGGCGCAAGCCGCTCGCCATCGGCGTCGGCTACGAGGAGGCGCGCCTGGCCACCATCTATCCGCAGCCGCACGACATCGCGCTTTCGGCCGTCGTCACCGATGCCTGAAGCGCCGACAGGAGGAAGCCATGGCCGACCCGGCCCCCGCCACCACAACGCATGACGTCGCTCATGAGAGCGCCCGTGCCGACACCCATCACGGCGACCACAAGCCGACGTTCCTGACGCGATGGCTGCTGTCGACCAACCACAAGGACATCGGCACGCTCTATCTCTGCTTCTCCATCCTTGCCGGCATCCTCGGCACCGCGCTTTCGGTCGGCATCCGCATGGAGCTGCAGGAACCGGGCATGCAGATCTTCGCCTCGTCGGAGACCTTCAACGTCTTCGTCAGCGGCCACGGGCTGGTGATGATCTTCTTCGTCATCATGCCGGCGCTGATCGGCGGCTTCGGCAACTGGTTCGTGCCGATCATGATCGGCGCGCCGGACATGGCGTTCCCGCGCATGAACAACGTCTCGTTCTGGCTGCTCGTCGCCTCCTTCCTGCTGTTCCTGATCTCGCTGTTCATGCCGGGCGCGCCCGGCTCGACCGGCCATGGCGGCGGCTGGACG
>DAOMOI010000058.1:0-9043 GCA_035444225.1 Aquamicrobium sp.
GCGACGAGAACCAGCTCCACGCCGCGGTGGTGGAACTGATCGCGCTCGACGACGCGGAGATCAAGTATTCGACGGTGCAGAACTGGTACCCGGGCGACAAGGACGGCAAGGGCGGCATCTATAACTTCGTGACCAAGCGCGGCGACTGCCGCGGCAAGAACTCGAAGATCTCGTGGACGCAGGTCGAGACCGGCTCGGCCATCACCTGGAAGTACCCGTCCTGCATCCTGCGCGGCGACGGCTCGCAGGGCGAGTTCTACTCGATCGCGGTGTCGAACGGCCACCAGCAGATCGACTCCGGCACCAAGATGATCCATCTCGGCAAGAACACGTCGAGCCGCATCATCTCCAAGGGCATCTCGGCCGGCAATTCGCAGAACACCTATCGCGGCCAGGTCTCGGTCCACCGCCGGGCCACGGATGCGCGCAACTTCACCAATTGCGACTCGCTCCTGATCGGCAACGAATGCGGGGCGCATACCGTGCCCTATATCGAGGCGAAGAACGCCTCGGCCCAGATCGAGCACGAGGCGACGACCTCGAAGATCTCCGAGGACCAGAAGTTCTACGTCATGCAGCGCGGCATCCCGGAAGAGGAAGCGATTGCGCTGATCGTCAACGGCTTCGTCAAGGAAGTCATCCAGGAACTGCCGATGGAATTCGCCGTCGAGGCCCAGAAGCTGATCGGCATCTCGCTCGAAGGCTCCGTCGGCTAAAGGCCGGCGCGACCAACCAGCGGAAAAGACCATTCAGGAAGACACAGAAATGCTTGAGATCAAGAACCTGCACGCCCGCATCGCCGAGGATGGAACCGAGATCATCCGCGGCCTGAACCTGACCGTCAACAAGGGCGAGGTCGCCGCCATCATGGGGCCGAACGGCTCCGGCAAGTCGACGCTCAGCTACATCCTCGCCGGCCGCGAGGACTACGAAGTGACGGAAGGCGACATCCTCTACAACGGCGAATCCATCCTCGAGATGGACCCGGCCGAGCGCGCGGCTTCCGGCATCTTCCTCGCCTGCCAGTACCCGATGGAGATACCCGGCGTCGCCACCATGGAGTTCCTGAAGGTGGCGATGAATGCCCAGCGCCGGGCGCGCGGCGAGGACGATCTGAAGATCCCCGAATTCCTCAAGCGCGTGAAGGAGGCGGCCGCCTCGCTCTCCATCGACATGGACATGCTGAAGCGGCCGCTCAATGTCGGCTTCTCCGGCGGCGAGAAGAAGCGCGCCGAAATCCTGCAGATGAAGCTGCTGCAGCCGAAGCTGTGCGTGCTCGACGAGACCGATTCCGGCCTCGACATCGACGCGCTCAAGATCGTCTCCGACGGCGTCAACGCGCTGCGCTCGCCCGACCGCGCCTTCCTCGTCATCACCCACTATCAGCGCCTGCTCGAGCACATCGTGCCCGACAGCGTGCACGTGCTCTATCGCGGGCAGGTCATCAAGTCGGGCGACAAAAGCCTGGCGCTCGACCTCGAGCGCGAGGGCTATGCCGGCGTCATCGGCGAGGCCGCCTGAGGGAGATCAAGATGAACATCCATGCCAGCCCCACACTGACCGCGGCCGAGAGCGCGCTGGTCGAGGCGTTCTCGGCGCGCGTCGCCGAGCTGCCGGGCGACGCCACGGTCGCGCTCGCCCGCGACAACGCCGTCGAGCGGCTGAAGGCCGGCCTGCCGACCCGCCGCATCGAGGCGTGGCACTATACCGACCTGCGCCGGCTGCTCGCCACTGTTCCGGCCTTCGACCCTTCGGCCAAGCCTGAAGCGCCGCGCGCGCTGATCGAAGGCTCGTCCGTGCTGCGCGTCGCCAATGGCGAGGCGCTGGCCGCGCCGAAGATCGAGGGCGTCGAGATCGTGCCGTTCGCCGCGCTGCTCTCCGCCGGCGACGCACGCGCCGCCATGGCCCCGGCCGACCGCGATGACGCCATCGGCGCGATCAACGCCGCCTTTGCCGCCGACGGTTTCGGCCTGACGATCGCCGCCGATGCCGAGATCGCGACACCGATCGAGCTGCAGAACCTGCAGGCCGGCGGACAGGTCCACGCCCGCTTCCCGGTCACGGTCGGCGCCGGCGCCAAGGCCACCATCATCGAACGTCAGGCCGGCACGGGCGCGGGCCTCGTCAGCTCGGTCTCGACGCTCGATCTGGGCGAGGGCGCGGAGATCGTCTGGGTCATCGTTCAGGAGCAGGCGGAAACCGCGACCCATCTCGGCCAGTTCGTCGCAACTCTGGCCAAGGACGCGAAGCTCACCCTGTTCATCATGAATGCGGGGGGCAAGCTGGTGCGGCAGGAGGTGCGCGTCGGTGCCGCCGAGGAAGGCTCCGACTTCCAGCTTCGCGGCGTCAACCTGCTCGGCGGCGACACCCATTGCGACGTGACCATGGTGCTCGACCATTCGGCGCCGCATACGACCTCGACCGAGATCGTGCGCAATGTCGTGACGGGCAAGGCGCATGGCGTGTTCCAGGGCCAGATCAGGGTCGACCAGATCGCGCAGAAGACCGACGCGCGCATGGCCTGCAACACGCTGCTTCTGTCTGACGATGCCGAATTCTCGACCAAGCCGGAGCTCGAGATCTTCGCCGACGACGTCGCCTGCGGCCATGGCGCGACCATGACCGAGATCGACCGCGACCATCTGTTCTACCTGATGGCGCGCGGCGTCGACGAAAGGCAGGCGCGCGGCCTGCTGATCAAGGCGTTCCTGGCCGAGATCGTCGAGGAGCTCGAGGACGAGGCGTTGGTGGCGGCGCTGGAGGAAAAGCTCGACCGCTGGTTCGCCACGCACGGATGATGGGCGGCGCGAATGGACCAGAAAGTCGAACGGACGACCTATGACGTCGAGGCGGTGCGCCGGGATTTCCCGATCCTTGCGCGCACCGTCTACGGCAAGCCGCTGGTCTATCTCGACAACGGTGCCTCGGCGCAGAAGCCGCAGGCCGTGATCGACGCGGTCACCCACGCCTATTCCCACGAATATGCCAACGTCCATCGCGGCCTGCATTTCCTGTCCAATGCCGCGACGGACGCCTATGAGCGCGCGCGCGAGACCGTGCGCGGCTTCCTGAACGCGCAAAGCGTCGACGAGATCGTCTTCACCCGCTCGGCCACCGCCTCGATCAACACGGTCGCCTATGGCTGGGGCATGCCCCATATCGGCGCCGGCGACGAGATCGTGCTGTCGATCATGGAGCATCACTCCAACATCGTGCCGTGGCATTTCATCCGCGAGCGCCAGGGCGCGAAGCTGGTGTGGGCGCCGGTGGACGACGAGGGCGCCTTCCATCTCGACGCCTTCGAGAAATGCCTGACCGAGCGCACCAGGCTCGTCGCCATCACCCATATGTCGAACGCGCTCGGCACGGTGACGCCGATCAAGGAGATCGTCCGCATCGCCCATGCGCGCGGCATTCCGGTGCTGGTGGATGGCAGCCAGGCGGCCGTGCACATGCCGGTCGACGTCGCCGATCTCGGCTGCGACTGGTACGTCTTCACCGGCCACAAGACCTACGGCCCCTCGGGCATCGGCGTGCTCTACGGCCGCAAGGACCGGCTGGCCGAGATGCGCCCCTTCGAGGGCGGCGGCGAGATGATCGAGACCGTCACCGAGGACGCCGTCACCTATAACGAGCCGCCGCACCGCTTCGAGGCCGGCACGCCGCCGATCGTGCAGGCGATCGGGCTGGGCGCGGCGCTCGAATATGTGGAAGGCGTCGGCCGCGCGCGCATCGCCGCCCATGAGGCGGAATTGACCGCTTACGCCCACCAGCGGCTTTCGAGCATCAATTCGCTGCGCATCTTCGGCAACGCGCCGGGGAAGGGGGCTATCGTCTCCTTCGAGCTGGAAGGCATCCATGCCCACGACGTGTCGATGCTGATCGACCGCTCGGGCGTGGCCGTGCGCGCCGGCACCCATTGCGCCCAGCCGCTCCTGAAGCGGTTCGGCGTCACCTCGACCTGCCGCGCCTCGTTCGCGATGTACAACACCAGGGCCGAGATCGACATTCTGGCCGAGGCGCTTGAAAAGGCACGGAGTTTCTTCGGATGACGACGATGGACGACACCCCCGAAACCGCGGCCGATTCGGTCTTCTCCGCCTCCGCCATCCCGCAGGACGAGCTGGCGCGGCTGACCGACGACATCATCGGCGCGCTGAAGACGGTCTACGACCCGGAAATCCCGGCCGACATCTACGAGCTCGGCCTGATCTACCGCATCGACATCGAGGACGACCGCTCGGTCAGGATCGACATGACGTTGACCGCGCCGGGCTGCCCGGTAGCAGGCGAGATGCCGGGCTGGGTCGAGAACGCGGTCGGCGCTGTCGAGGGCGTCTCCGGCGTGGAGGTCAAGATGACCTTCGACCCGCCGTGGAGCCCCGACCGGATGTCGGAAGAGGCCCGCGTCGCGGTCGGCTGGTACTAGAGCGGCTTGCGCTTCGGCGCAATCTCTCCCATCTTTAGATGCGGGAACGATCCTTGCGCCGGCCTTTAACCGGCGTCTTTTGGAGAAGGCGATGAGCAGGTTCCAGGTAATGACGATGACCGACGCCGCCGCCGCGCGCGTGCGCGAGATCGTCGCCACGCGCGAAGGCGCGAAGGGCATCCGCGTTGGCGTCAAGAAGGGCGGCTGCGCCGGCATGGAATATACGGTCGATCTGGTGACGGAGGCCGTGGCTGGCGAGGACCATATCGAACGCGACGGCGCCCATGTCTGGATCGCGCCGGCGGCCGTGCTGTTCCTGCTCGGCACCGAGATGGATTTCGAGGTGACGAAGCTCAGGACCGGCTTCGCCTTCCGCAATCCCAACCAGTCCTCGGCCTGTGGCTGCGGCGAATCGGTCGAGCTGAAACCGGCCGACCTGAAGGCGCTGGCCGAGGCGCGCGCCGCCGACGCGGCCTGACTTTTCAGGCGACGCCATGCCCACACCGATCCGCGTTTCCGGGGGAACGCCCATGGCCGCACCGTCCGAGCTGCGCGTGTCGAAGGACCGGCGGCAGCTTACCGTCAGCTTCCCGGGCGAGGCGCCGTTCGAATTCCCGGCCGAGATGCTGCGCGTGCTTTCGCCCTCGGCCGAGGTTCAGGGCCATTCGCCCGAGCAGCGCGTCACCGTGCCGGGCAAGAAGGACGTTGCGATCGCTCGCGTCGAGCCGGTCGGCAACTATGCCGTGCGCATCGTCTTCGACGATTTCCACGACAGCGGCATCTTCACCTGGTCCTATTTCCTGACGCTGGGCCACGAGAAGGACGAACGCTGGCAGTCCTATCTCGACGAGCTGGCCGCCAAGGGCCTGTCGCGCGAGCGCCGCTGAATCTCTACTCGTTCGGTCCGAGGATTGCCTCGATCCGGCGCATCTGCTCGCCCATGGCGTCGCATTGCGCCGCGGTCGATTGGGCCATGACGCGGTCGAGGATGCCGCAATAGAGCTTCAGCGCCGCCAGCAGCCGCTTCTCGCCATCGGCGGTCAGATGAAGCCGCAATATCCGCTTGTCGGCGGCGTCGCTTTCACGGCGGATCAGCCCTTGCGCCTCGAGCTGCGGCGCCAGCATGGTGATCGAGGATCGGCCGACGAGCAGCTTGCGGGCGATCTCGTGCTGCGACGAGCCGGGATGGCGATAGACGTTCATCAGCACGTCGAGCTGGCCGATCTTGAGATCGAGCGGCGCCAGCGCCCGGGACAGCTCGCGCACCACGGCGCGCTCGGCCCGCACCAGCGCGATCCAGTTGCGGAAACGGGGATTGTCCCAGGGCAAGGCCGACATGCTTGTCATGCGTGGATCGTACTGCGCGTTTTTCCGGTGAAGCAAAGGATGCTATCGGTAACCCATAACGGCCACGCGGACAAATCACGCACCAAATCATGCACAAGAGGGACAGCCGGGCCAAAACCGCATCCGTCGCGCCGCAAAGCCACGGATCGGCGGCATCCGTAAGTTCCATAATCTATCTTATGCGACTTTCGTATCCACCCATGTGGCGGTCCGCCTCGCACGGGATTGCGCTACTGTCCCGAAGCGATCCTCCCTTCAGCCGCGTTCCCTGCGCAGCCTGGCCCACCAGTCGAGCCGCTTCCTGATCTCACGCTCGAAGCCACGGTCCGGCGGGTCGTAGAAGCTCTGGCGGCCCAGAGCCTCGGGAAAGTAATCCTGCCCGGAAAACGCGTCGGGCTCGTCATGGTCGTAGCGGTAGCCGGTGCCGTAACCTTCCGACTTCATCAGCTTGGTCGGCGCGTTGAGGATGTGGCGCGGCGGCGCCAGCGAGCCGTGCTCCTTGGCCGTGCGCGTCGCGGCCTTGAACGCCGTATAGACCGCGTTCGACTTCGGCGCGGTGGCGAGATAGACGCAGGCCTGCGCCAGCGCCAGCTCGCCCTCGGGCGAGCCGAGGAAGTCGTAGGCGTCCTTGGCGGCGTTGGCGACGACGAGCGCCTGCGGGTCCGCCAGCCCGATGTCCTCCACGGCCATGCGGACCAGCCGGCGCCCGATATAGAGCGGGTCCTCGCCGGCATCGAACATGCGCGCCAGATAATAGAGCGCGGCGTCGGGATCGGAGCCACGCACCGATTTGTGCAGCGCAGAAATGAGGTTGTAATGGCCGTCCTGGCTCTTGTCGTAGATCGGCGCACGCCGCTGCACGATCTCCTGCAAGGCCTCTGCATCGAAGGTCTCGCCCTCGCCGGCCGCGCGCCATACCTCCTCGGCCAGCGTCAGCGAGGCGCGGCCGTCGCCGTCGGCCATACGGATCAGCACGCCCCGCGCCTCGTCGGTCAGCGGCAGCGCGCTGCCCTCCAGCGCCTCGGCGCGCTCCAGAAGCGCGGCGATGCTTTCCGCCTCCAGCGGCTTGAAGGTCAGCACCCGCGCCCGCGACAGAAGCGCGGCATTCAGCTCGAAGGACGGATTCTCCGTCGTCGCGCCGACGAGGATGACGGTGCCGTCCTCCATCACCGGCAGGAAGGAATCCTGCTGGGCGCGGTTGAAGCGGTGGATCTCATCCACGAAAAGCAGCGTCTGCCGGCCGGAGGAGCGGCGCAGCCGCGCCGTCTCGAACACCTTCTTCAGGTCGGCGACGCCGGAGAAGATCGCCGAGATCTGCTCGAAGGCCAGCCCGGTCTCGCCGGCGAGCAGCCGCGCAACGGTGGTCTTGCCGGTGCCGGGCGGCCCCCAGAAGATCATCGAGCCGAGCGAACCGGAGCGGATCATCCGCGTCAGCACCCCGTCCGGCCCGGTCAGGTGCTCCTGCCCCACCACCTGAGCCAATGTCGTCGGCCGCAGCCGGTCGGCGAGCGGCCGGCCGATCTCGGCCTCAGGCTTCGGGGTTGGCGCGAAAAGGTCAGCCATGGCCGTCAGTAGCGCAGCACCTGGTTCAACAGCCGTCCGTCGCGCTCGATGGTGAAGCGCCACCAGCGCGCCTGCGCGGCGGTGACCTCGCGCAGCTTCTCGGCCGTGTCGATCTCCTCGCCGTTGATCTCGCGCACGATGTCGCGCGGCCTCAGGCCGAAGCCGGCCGCCGGGCTGTTGGGCAGGACCTCGACGACGGCGACCCCCCTCGCCTCGGTGCCGATGCGCAGCCGCTGGGCAAGGCGCGGCGACAGCTCCGCCACCTTGGCCCCGGCGAAGGGGCTGCGCCCGTCGATGATGATCTCGGCGGTCGAGGCGCCTTCCGGCGCGCGGATCAGCTCGACGTCGAGCGTGCGCTCGCGGCCCTGGCTGTAGACGGTGAGTTGTGCCTGGCTGCCGATCGGGCTGGTGGCGAGCCGGTAGCCTAGCGCGTCGGGGTGCTCGATCGCCGCGCCGTTCATCGCCAGCACCACGTCGCCGGGCGCCAAGCCCGCCTTGGCCGCCGGGCCGTCCGGCGCGACGGAGCGCACCAGAGCGCCATGCGGCCGCGCCATGCCGAGCGCCTCGGCCATGGTCGCGTCGACGGTCTCGAACGTCGCGCCGACGAAGGGGCGCTCGAAATAGTCGAGGCCGTTGCGCGCCGCATCGACCACCGCGCGCACGATGTTGGAGGGAATGGCGAAGCCGATGCCGATCGAGCCGCCGGTGCGGCTGAAGATCGCGGTGTTGATGCCGATCACCTCGCCGGCCATCGACACCAGCGCCCCGCCCGAATTGCCGGGATTGATCGCGGCATCCGTCTGGATGAAGAAGCCGAAATCGGAAACCCCGATATGGGTGCGCGCCAGCCCCGAGACGATGCCGCTCGTCGTCGTCTGGCCGACGCCGAACGGGTTGCCGATGGCGAGCACGACGTCGCCGACCTCGAGCGCGTCGGAATCGCCAAGCGCGGCGACCGGGAACGGCTCAGAACCCTCGATCTTCAGCACCGCGAGATCGAGCGATTCGTCCTTTAGCAGGATCGTGCTCTGAAACTCGCGCCCGTCGGCCGTCGCCACCCTCACCTGATCCGCGCCGTGGATGACGTGGTAGTTGGTGACGACATAGCCGCTCGGATCGACCAGAACGCCGGAGCCGAGCGACGACTGCACGCGCGGCGGCATCTGCCTGTGGCCGAAGAACTGCTCGAAGAACGGATCGCCGGCAAAGGGCGAGCGCACCACCACCTGCTGCGAGGCATAGACATTGACCACCGCCGGCGCGATCTCGGCGACCAGCGGCGCGAAGGAAAGCTGCATCTCGGCCTGGCCGAAGGGAACGCGCCGCACCGGCTGTTCCGCCTCGCCGCCGCGCAGCAGGTCGCTCAGGGCGTCGGCAAGGCCGCGTCCTCCCTCCTGCGCCGCGACCGGGGCGGCGACGGCGAGCATGGCGGACATGAGGGCGGAAAACAGAAGCGTGCGGCGCATGGCGATTCTCTGGTTGCCGGGAGCGATGCCATTTTCGCGAGGATTGTGCAAAATGAAAGGCCGTCGCGGCGCGGCATGGCGGGCGGCCCGCTTTCGCGGCGGGGCACGGCCCCGCAAAGCGGAAAAGGGGCCTTGCGGCCCCTTCCCCAAATTCATTCCATCACGAAAGCCGGGGCGCGATCAGGCCGCCTCGGACTCGCCGACCTCGGCGGTCTCCGCCTCGTGGCGGGCGCGGTCG
>DAOMOI010000059.1:0-8912 GCA_035444225.1 Aquamicrobium sp.
CAACGCCCGCACGCCCTCCGGCGTCTCCTACATGCTGGAGAACCGGGAGACGATGATGCAACTCTTTCCCGAGTTGTTCCAGGCGGTCAAGGTGCGGCCGGTCGAGAACTATCCGCAATTGCTGCGCCAGTCGCTGGCCGCGGTGGCGCCGCGCGGCGCGGGGCCTGCGCCGACCATCGCGGTGCTGACGCCGGGCAGCTACAACTCCGCCTATTTCGAGCATGCCTTCCTCGCCGACCAGATGGGCGTCCAACTGGTCGAAGGCCAGGACCTGCGCGTGGTCGACGGCCATGTCGCGATGCGTACGACGCAAGGGTTCAAGCGCATCGACGTGCTCTATCGCCGCGTCGACGACGCCTTCCTCGACCCGCTGACCTTCAACCCGGATTCCGCTCTCGGCGTGCCGGGCATCATGGACGTCTACCGCGTCGGCAACGTCACCATCGCCAACGCGCCGGGAACCGGCATCGCCGATGACAAGGCGATCTATTCCTACATGCCCGAGATCGTCGAGTTCTACACCGGCAGGAAGGCGATCCTCGGCAACATCCCGACCTGGCGCTGCTCCGAGGCCGACAGCCTGAAATATGTCCTCGAGCATCTCGACGAGCTGGTGGTCAAGGAGGTCCACGGCTCCGGCGGCTACGGCATGCTGGTCGGCCCGACGGCCTCGAGGAAGGAGCGCGAGGCCTTCGCCGCCAAGCTGAAGGCGAGGCCCGCCAACTACATCGCCCAGCCGACGCTGGCGCTCTCCACCTGCCCGATCCTGACGGAGAGGGGGCTGGCCCCGCGCCATGTCGACCTGCGCCCCTTCGTGCTGGTCTCCGACCGCATCCGCATCGTGCCCGGCGGCCTGACCCGCGTTGCGCTGAAGGAAGGCTCGCTCGTCGTCAATTCTTCGCAGGGTGGCGGCACGAAGGATACGTGGGTGCTGGATGACTAGGAGAGCGGATGGCTAGAAACGGGGCTGGTGGCTGACATGCTTCTCGGACGCACGGCGAACGGTCTCTACTGGATGAGCCGCTATATCGAGCGGGCCGAGAACATGGCGCGCATCGTCGATGCCGGGTTGCGGCTGGCGCTGACGCGCACCGAGTCGCCGGCCGACGAATGGGCCTCCGTCGTGGTCAGCGCCGGGGCGACGGACGCTTTCGCCGCGCGGCACAGCGAGTTTTCCGCCGGCACGGTCGCCGACTTCCTGCTGCGCGACGTTTCCAATCCGTCGAGCGTGCTTTCCTCGATCGAGACAGCGCGGGCGAATGCCCGCATGGTGCGCACGGCGCTGACGCGCGAAACGTGGGAAAGCATCAACGAGGCGTGGATGTCGTTCCGCCGCCTGCTGGCCGCGCCGATAGACCAGCGCGAGCTTCCCGCCATCCTCGACCGGATCAAGCGCGAGACGGCGCAGATACGCGGCGCGTTCTACGGCACCATGCTGCGCAACGAGATCTTCGACTTCGCCCAGCTCGGCTCCTATGTCGAGCGCGCCGACAACACCGCCCGCATCCTCGACGTCAAATACTACGTGCTCCTGCCGTCGGTGTCGTGGGTAGGCTCGACGCTCGACAATTACCAATGGGAATCCATCCTGCGCTCGGTCTCCGCCCACCGCTCCTATCGCTGGGTCTACGAGGCCGACTACCGGCCGGCGCATATCGCCGATTTCCTGATTCTCAACCGGCGCATGCCGCGCTCGCTGGCATTCTGCTATCGCATGATCGGCGAGAGCCTGAACCTTCTCGCCGACGAATATGGCGAACGCCACGCCTGCCACGAGACGCTGGAGACGATCGGATCGCTGCTGAAGCCGGGCACCATCGACACCATCTTCGACAGCGGGCTGCACGAGTTCCTCAACGAGTTCATCCGCTGCAACAACAGGCTGGGCAACGAGGTTGCGCAGGACTACCGGTTCTTCTGATGCGGCTGAAGGTTTCCCACAGGACGATTTATTCCTACGACGCGCCGGTGCCCTATGCGCTCCAGCGCCTTCGGCTCGCGGCGCGCAGCGAGGCCAACCAGACCGTGATCTCGTGGTCGCTCGCCGTCGAGGGCGCGAGGGAGGAGTTGCGCTTCACCGACCATTTCGGCAACGACACGCGCCTGCTCAGCGTCACGGGGGAGCCGCACGCGATCGAGATCAGCGCGCGCGGCGAGGTCGAGGTTGCGGATACGGCTGGAATCACCGGCGCGCATTCGGGCTTCGCGCCGCTGTGGCTGTTCGAGAACGAGACGCCGCTGACCGCCGCCGGCCCGCTGGTGCGCGACATCGCGCAAGCCGTGGCCTCTGGCGGCGACCTCGACCGGCTGCACGCGCTTTCGCGCGAGATCAGGGCGCGCGTCGCCTACCGCGCCGGCGCGACCGACGCCGGAACCAGCGCCGAGGGCGCGGTGGCGGCGGGCGAGGGCGTCTGCCAGGACCATTCGCACGTCTTCCTCGCCGCCGCGCGGCTGATGGGGTTTCCCGCCCGCTATGTCAGCGGCTACCTGATGCTCGACGATGCGGTCGAGCAGGCCGCCACCCATGCCTGGGCCGAGGCGCATGTGCCGGGCCTCGGCTGGGTCGCCTTCGACGTCTCCAACGGCATCTCGCCCGACGGGCGCTATGTCCGGCTGGCGACGGGCCGCGACTACCGCGACGCCATGCCCGTTTCCGGCATAAGACAGGGCGGCGCGCAGGAACGGCTTGAAGTCCACATCACAGTCGAGCAGTAATCGGCATCCGAATCCCAACGGCGACCTGCCCATGACCTACTGCGTCGGCCTCAAGATTGATCGCGGCCTCGTCTTCATGTCCGACACGCGCACCAATGCGGGCGTCGATTCGATCTCGACCTTCCGCAAGATGTATGTCTGGGAAGAGCCGGGCGAGCGCGTGCTGGTCATGCTGGCCGCCGGCAACCTCGCCACCACGCAGGCCGTTGTCAGCCTGCTCGACGAGCGCTCCAAGGCGCCGGCCGACCGCGCGCCGTCGATCCTGCGCACGCCGTCGATGTACCAGACCGCGCGGCTGGTCGGCGACACGGTCAAGGAGGTGATCTCGTCCTCGGCCCCGGCGGGCCAGAGCGCCGACGCCTTCGGCGCGTCCTTCATCCTCGGCGGCCAGATCAGGGGCACCGAGCCGCGCCTGTTCCTGGTCTACCCGGAAGGCAACTTCATCGAGACCAGCGAGGACACGCCCTTCTTCCAGATCGGCGAGACCAAATACGGCAAGCCGATCCTCGTGCGCGCCTACGAGCCGGACATGACCTTCGCCGAGACGGCGAAGCTGCTGATGGTGTCGTTCGATTCCACCGTGCGCTCCAACCTGTCGGTCGGGCTGCCGCTCGACATGCTGTTCTATGAGCGCGACACCTTCCGCGTCGGCTACCGCAGGCGCATCGCCCAGGACGATCCCTATTACCGCACGGTTTCCGAAGGCTGGTCGGATGCTCTGAAGGCCGCTTTCCAGAGCCTGCCCGACTTCCGAGAATAGGGCGGGGACGCCGCCGCAACACGAGGAGGACGTCCATGGCCTCGACGACGCTGCGGCTGAACATGCCGCAATGGCAAGGCGGGGACGAGCCGGCCTATCGCTTCGGGGCCGAATTGCTGCGCTGGCTGGCGCCGGCGCATGACGGGCCGGAGGAAACGATCGCCGTTCCCGAGGCGGATGGAAATCCGCGCGCAATCGAGCACGGCATCAAGTCGCGGGCCGCGCTGCTGGCGCAGGCGCGGGCCGCGCGCGCGGCGATCGAGTGCCACGACCCCGACCGGATCGTGACGCTGGGCGGCGATTGCCTCGTCGATCTGGCTCCCATCGCCTTTCTCAGCCGCAAATATGGGGAGAAGCTCGGCGTCCTTTGGGTCGATGCCCATCCCGACGTGATGAGCGCGGCCGAGTTCCCGCACGCTCATGCCCATGTGCTGGCCATGCTGCTCGGCCGTGGCGATGCCGCCTTCACTGCCGAGGTGCCGGAAAAGCTCGCCGCCTCCCGTGTGCTGATCGCCGGCATGGACGCCTGGACCGACGCCGAGGGCGCGATCCTCGCCGAACTCGGCATCCGCCATGTGCCCGCCGCGGCGCTGGCCGGGGACAGCCGCCCGGTCCTCGACTGGATCGAGGCGCAAGGCATCACCCGTCTCGCCGTCCATTTCGACCTCGACGTGCTCGACCCGGCGCATTTCTCGCCGCTGCTGTTCAACCGGCCGGACGCGCCGGAGGACGCGTTCGCCGGCGTCGTTCAGGGCACGATGCGGCTGGAACAGGTGGCGCGGCTGCTGAAGGACGCCGGCGCGGCCGCCGACATGGTCGGCCTCGCCGTCACCGAGCATCTGCCGTGGGATATGCTGCGGCTGAGGAATGCCCTCGCCGAACTGCCGATCATGTGGTCGTGAACCTCGGTTTTTCGGCGACTCAGCCGATGGCGCCGAACAGGTCCGGGCTTTCCTCGCCCTCGACGTCGAGCCAGCCTGCAAGCCCGCGCTCCACCCGCGACAGCGAGTGATCGACGAGCACGTAGCGGCCGGGAACCCTGGGCGTGAACTCCACCATGGTCGCGCCGCCGGCGGGAACGGTCACGGTCTGCACGTCGGTCTGCGGCGGGGCGGTCACGCTGCCGTTGAGGTGGACGCGCTCGAAGATCTCGCCGATGACGTGGAACGAGGACACGAAGTTCGGCCCGCCGACGCCGAAGAAGATGCGCACCGTCTCGCCGACGCGCGCCTTCATCGGATAGTGGTCGGTCAGCGCCCCGACATGGCCGTTGAGGACGAAATATTCCGGCCGCTCGTTGAGGAGCTTGTCGTAGTCCTCGTTCAGCAGCCCTTCCGAGCCGAACGGCTCCGTGGTGTAGATCTCGCCCTGCATGACGTAGAATTCGCGATCGACGGGCGGCAGCCCCTCTTCCGGCTCGACCAGGATCATGCCGTACATGCCGTTGGCGATGTGCATCGCCACCGGCGGCACCGCACAGTGATAGACGTAGAGGCCGGGATGCTGCGCTTTGAAGCGGAAGCCGGCCGTTTCGCCCGGCGCGGCGTTGGTGAGCTCGGCGCCGCCGCCCGGACCCTTCACCGCATGGAAATCGACATTGTGCATCATCCAGCTGTCTTCGTGGTTCTTCAGCCGGACCTCGACCGTGTCGCCGGCCCGAACCCGCACGAACGGCCCCGGCACCGTGCCGTTGAAGGTCCAGTAGCGGAAGGTGGCGCGCTGGTCGAGCTTCGCCTCCTTCTCGATCGCCTCCAACTCGACCTGCACCGTCTCCGGCTCCTTGCGCGCGATCGGCCCCGGTATCGCGGCGGGATCGTGGGCGATGTCGCCGGCGACGGCCGCGGGCACGGAATAGGCGCGCTGGCTCAGGCTGGTGGCGGGGCTGCCGTGGGAGCCGCCATGGGCCGCCATCTGCATCGCGGCCTCCGGCTGCTGGGCGCTTGCCTGCCCGGCGGCGATTGTGCCCAGCGTCAGGCCGGCGGTGCCGGCGAGAAGGGATCGTCTCGAAATCCCCGTTTCAGTTGCCCGTTCGTCGTGGCTGTGTTGTCGCGTCATGCCCTTCATCCTCCGTCATGTCGATGGGAACGCCCGCGCGGGGGCGCATGTCCCAAACGACATGCCGCCGCTCATGTTCCGCAGTTGGGGAAAGGGGGGAGGCGCGGCCGCCTCAGCGATATGGCGGCAGCGTCGAGGCCCAGATCGCCAGGCCGAGCGCCGCCAGCGTGCCCCAGAACAGGTAGTTGACCAGCATCCGCACCAGGCCGCGATTGTCCCGGCGGGTCACGCCGAGACGGTCGCTGACCCATTCTCCCGGTAACAGGAGGAAGCGGATCAGGGCATCGAGCACCGGCTCAGTCCCTCGACTCGATGAGGTGCCACAGCCCGCCCGCTATCGCGCCGGCCGCGATGCAGACGGCGATGCCGATGGCGGTGTTGCCGGCGATGGACCCCAGCGCCGCGCCGAGGACGACGCCGACGAGGATGCCCCATGTCAGTCTGCTTGCCATTGCAGCTCTCCCGAACCGCGGGCACGTCCGCGAAGGAATCGCCCGCATGGGCCTGCGAGGGGAACGGCGGGGAAATCGGTCGGTTCCCCTCGGACCGTGCCACGGCCGTTTCCGGCCCGGCAGGACGGAGCGGTTTCCCGGCGGGCCATCAACAGTACCGAGCATCGGCGGCCGGTTCCCTTCGGGATCTATGGCTGGACGGGAGGTTGAAAGAAATAAAGTATACTAAAAGAATATATTGGTTAATATAATTTCAATATATCATGGAATTTATTATTAAAATTTTATTTACATAATCTCCGGCCCGCATTCATCGCAGGGGTGGCGATGCAGGATCATGATTTTCGCCTCAATATCAAAGAGGTCGCGCCCATGACGATTGGCATCCCCGGCTGCCGGGGGAGGGGCCGGGCCGTTCGTGCCTGCGGGCGGCGCAGCGTGTTCTGTGACGTCGCTTCAACAGTGAAGTCACTGATATTCGACAGTTTCGACTTGAAAATTATTATACGATTGTGAATCTGAATCTGAAAGGAGCACTATGACTCGGGATCAACCAGAATCGGAGTAGTTTATACTTGAGGATCGCAAAAGTTATGACTGATGGACATCTCTCGATGATGCCGGCTTTCAGCGCCCCGACCCGCTCCGCCTATGTGCGGGCGGCGATGCTCGGCGGCTTCGCGGAGCTCGTCGCGGCGGCCGGCGGCGACGCGGCTGCGCTGGCTGCGCGCGCTGGCATCCCGGAGCGCGCCCTGCGCGATCTCGACATGGTGATTTCCTGGACGGCGGTAGGGCACCTGATGGAGCTCGCGGCGCAGGACTTGCAGAAGCCGTCGCTGGCGCTGGAATGGCTGGCGGCCGCGCCGGCGCCGCTCCTCAATTTCGGCGCGGTCGCGCTGATCGCCCGGTTCACGGATACGATCGGCGAATGGTGCTTCCATTCGCGCAATTACTGGCACTGGCACACCAACGGCTCCCATGCCGAACTGCTCGACACGGGCGCGAACGACGTGCTGACGCTCAGGGTCGGCTTCTCGAGGCTGGTCCCGCCCTCGCGGCATCAGGTCGAGTACATTCTCGGCGGCGTCTGCGCGCTGTTGCGGGCGCTGGCGCCGGGCGCCGACGAGGGCATCGAGCGCATCCGCTTCAGGCATGTCAGGCCGCACGACACCCGGCTTCACGAGGCGTTCTTTCCCTGCCCGGTCGATTATGGATGCGCCCATGACGAACTGGTCTACCGCCGCACTTTGCACGAGCGCCCGATCGAGCTGCATCCGCAGGTGCTGGAGAGCTGGCTCGCCAGCTACGTCGAGGCGCGGGCATGGACGATTCCCGACTATGACGGATCGACGCGCGCCCGGGTCGAGGCCGCCATTCCAGGCCTGATCGGCACCTGCTTCTGCACCCAGCCGCTCATCGCGCGGCTCCTGTCGGTGGGCGCCAAGACGCTCCAGCGCCAGCTCGCCCGCGAGGGAACCACCTTCCCGGTCTTGCTCGACAAGACCCGCGAGCGCATGGCCCGTCAGCTCCTCGCCGATAGCGAGATCCCGGTCGCCAGCATCGCCGGCCTGCTCGGCTACACCAAGACCCCGCCCTTCACCACCGCGGTCCGGCGCTGGACAGGCATGTCGGCCCGCCCGTTCAGGAACGCGGCGCGAAGCGAGACCGCCGGGGCCGAGCAGCGGAGCCTGAACTGAGGGAGCCTGATCCGGCAACCGGATTGCGGGAAGGACAGGCAGGAAGAAGGAGCATCCCGTCTCCTCGTGAATCACGGGGGAATATGCGCGGAGGATGACGAGGCCGCTGCCAGGGCCGGAAGGGCCGGAAACGATCTACCCGCCTTCGGCCCGCGTCGCGGCGCGGTAGCCGCTCGGGGTCGTGCCTGTCCAGCGCCTGACCGCCAGCGTCAGCGCGGCGGCGGAGGCGAAGTCGAGCATCCCGGCTATGGTCGAGATCGGGACGGTGGTTTCGGCGAGAAGCTGGCACGCGGTCTCCCGGTGCACGCCGTCGAGCACCTCCTCATAGGTCGTGCCTTCCAGCGCCAGCAGCCGTTGCAGCTTGCGCGGGCTCGCCCCCAGCGCCCGGGCGATGAATTCCTTCGAGCAGATGCCGGCGCCGAGGACGGTCTTGACGGCGAGCGCGGTGGAGGTGGCGACGCCCGGCGTGTATCGAGGCAGCATCGCGATCCGATGGCGGATGAAAGCGTCCGTGATCGCCTGCGTCTCCGCCGCGCGGCCGTCGAGGGATAACGCCAGCGCGCCGCGCGGCAGCACGATCTCGTCGTGGCGCACGTCGAAGTCGAGCCGGCAGCGGAAGACGGCGTCGTGAAGCGCCGTGTCGCGGGGCCGGCCGTGCCGGAACCGCACCGCGATCGCGGCGGCTCCGTCGTCGGCCAGCACCGCTCGCGCCAGCCGCGTCGCGGCCGCGAAGATGTGCTCCATCTGCTGGCGCCGGGCGGGCGGCGCGCCGTTGCGGTCGAAGCGGAGGATGACGCCGCCGGCGCCGTCGTCGATCGTGCGCGGGGAGAGCGCATTGGTGTGGAGCCGCCAATAGGCGGCGGCGCGACCCACCCATTCGCCGAAGGTCGGGGTGGTTGCGGCCACGAGCAGCATCGGCCCGCAGCAGGGAAAATGGGCCGGGCCGTCCAGCGCCCATTCGAGCCCGGCATCGGCGCGTCCGGTTTCCTCGGCCATCGTCTCCAGCAGCGCGCCGTAGGCCCGGAACGAGACGAGCGTGTCGGGGGCGCCCGGCGCGGCCGGGTCGATGCCGGCGCGCGCCAGCATCTGCGCCGGGTCCGCGCCCAGCGCCTGCGCGAACTCGTAGAAACCGCTCATGATGCTAGCGCGCATGAACGTGCCGTCGCGCGCCCGCCGCCGGATCATCACCGCGACATACCCTTTCGCAGGCGCGCGCGCCGAGGCCGGCTCTTC
>DAOMOI010000060.1:0-3379 GCA_035444225.1 Aquamicrobium sp.
CCGCCGACAAGGCCGGCTCCACCGACAAGGACGCCGTGGCCGGCGCGCTCAAGGGCCTCGAATTCGACAGCCCGAGCGGCGTCGTGCGCATGGCGATCGCCGGCGGCCATCAGGCGATCCAGGACATGGTCTACGGCGTCTACCGCGTCAATCCCGACACCAAGCAGCCCGAGCTCGTCGACCGCATCGAATATGCCGCCGAGTGCGTCAATCCGCCGGACGGCGCCAAGGCGCTGGAGTGGATCAAGAACGGCTTCGAAGGCGCCAAGTGCGACTGATCGCATGAGAAAGCGGGCCTCCCGCCCGTCTTTCCTTCCGGGAGGTTTCCGATGCTTGTAGCGACGGCCGTGGTGCTGGACGCCCTGACCTATGCCGGCTGGCTGTTTCTCGCCGCCGTCGGCCTGACGCTGATCTACGGGGTCATGCGCATCCTCAACATGGCGCATGGCGGCTTCTACGCCTTCGGCGCCTACACCGCCGCATGGGGCGTTGGCGCGCTGGCCACGGCCGGCGTTCCCGCCGCCGCGTCGTTCCTCGTCCTGTTTGCCGCCGCGATCCTCGTCGGCGTCGTCTGCGGGCTTATGGTCGAGCGCGGCTTCCTGCGCTTCATGTACGGCCGCGACGAGGTGCTGATGGTGCTCGTCACCTATGCGCTGTTCCTGATCATGGAGGACCTGGCCAAGCTGATCTGGGGGACCGATCCCTACTTCGCCTTCCAGCCCTATCTCTATTTCGGCACGGTCGAGGTCAACGGCCTGCCCTATCAGGTCTACGACCTCTTGTTCATCGGTCTGGCGCTGGTGGTTGGCGCGGCGCTGTGGTGGGGCATCAACCGCACCCGCATCGGCATGCTGATGCAGGTGGTGATCGAGAACCGCGAGGTGGCCATGGCGATGGGCATCAACGTGGCGCGCATCTTCACCGTCACCTTCGTCATCGGCACCATGCTCGGCGCGCTCGGCGGCGCGCTCACCGCGCCCAAGATCTCGGTCAATCCCGGCATCGGCGTCGAGGTCATCGTGCTTTCCTTCGCCGTCGTCGTCATCGGCGGCCTGGGCAGCATGGCCGGCTCCATCGTCGGGGCGTTGATCGTCGGCTTCGTCCGGGCGCTGAGCGTGCATTTCTTCCCCGAATTCGAAGTCTTCGTCGTCTATCTCGTGATGGCCGCGATCCTGTCGGTGCGGCCGCACGGCCTGTTCGCTCAGAAAGAGGGCCGCAAGATATGAACCCGCTCGCTTTTTCGCGCGACAGGCTGCTGATCGCCGGTCTCGCAATCGTCCTGCTCGCGGCGCTGGTCGCGCCGAACTGGATGCGCTTCCTGTTGCAGGTGTCGATGAGCGCCGGCCTCGTCGCGCTCGGCGTCATGCTGCAGATGCGGCTCGGCCTCGTCTCCTTCGGGCAGGGCCTTTATTACTGCATCGGCGGCTATACGGCGGCGATGCTCGCCGTCTTCACCGGCATCAACGACATCGTCGTCCTCGCGGTGGCGGGCACGGCCGTCGCCGGGGCGGTCGCCTTCATCGCCGGCTTCCTGATGCGGCGCTATCGCGGCATCTTCTTCGCCATGCTCAGCCTCGCGCTGTCGATGATCCTCTACGGCATACTGGTCAAGGCGCGCGCGCTCGGCAGCACCGACGGCTTCAACATCCATCATCTGTCGCTGCTCGGCTTCTCGCTGCAGGGCGAGGTCAAGCAGCTCGCAACCTATTCGCTGACCATCGTGTGCGTGCTGGCGAGCGTGCTCGCCTCGCGGCGCTACCTGTCGTCTTCGGTGGGCACGGTCGCGGAAGCCATCCGTGAGAACGAGCTGCGCGTCGAATATCTCGGCAGCTCGGCCCAGGTTCTCGTCCATTACACCTACGTGCTGGCGGCGCTGATCTCGGGCTTGGGCGGCGTGCTGTTCGCGCTGGCGATCGGCCATGTCGATCCGCTGATGGTCTACTGGAGCACGTCGGGCCAGTTCGTGTTCGTCGCGCTGTTGAGCGGTACGGTCAGCGTCGTCGCGCCGCTGATCGGCATGCTGCTGCTGGAGACGGTTCGCATGTACGCGATGGCGATCTCGCCCAACACCTGGCAGATCATCCTCGGCACGGTGATGCTGGCCGTCATCATCTTCATTCCGAAGGGGCTGTTCTCCGTCATCATGCCGCAGAACCGGGGAGGGAAGTCATGACCCCGATCATCGAGACCAGAAAGCTGGAGCGCACCTTCGGCGCGGTCGTCGCCGCGGCCGACATCAACGTGCGCATCGAGCAGGGCGAGACGCTCGGCATCATCGGCGCCAACGGGGCCGGCAAGACCACCTTCGTCAACATGATCACCGGCCATCTGCCGCCGAGCTCCGGCGCGATCCTGTTCGACGGGGCCGACATCACCGGCAACGCCCCGCGCCAGATCACCCGCAAGGGCATCTCGCGCTCGTTCCAGATCGCGCAGATCTTCCCCGACATGACGGTGATCGAGAACATGCTGGTCGCCATCACCATCGCCGAGGAGGCGCGCCTGTCGCCGATGCGGGCGGCCGTCACCCGGGCGCGGGTCGAACGTGCCCGCGAGGCGCTCGGCCAGTTCGGCCTCGCCGACAGCCAGGACCGCGTCGCCGGCACGCTGCCGCAAGGGGCCAAGAAGTTGCTCGACATCGCCATGGCGATGGCGTCGCGGCCGAAGGTGATGCTGCTCGACGAGCCGACCAGCGGCGTCAGCACAGAGGAGAAGCTGGCGATGATGCAGCACCTGATGGGCGCGCTCAGGCAATCGGGGACGACCATCATCTTCATCGAGCACGACATGGACATCATCGGCGCGCACGCCAGCCGCATCCTCGCCTTCTACGAAGGGCGGATCATCGCCGACGGCTCGACGGCGCAAGTGCTGGCCGATCCGCAGGTGCGCACCCACGTCATCGGCCAACACGTGGATCGGGAGGCAGGCCATGCTTGAACTCGACAGTCTCGACGTCTCGATCGCCCGCACCCCGGTGCTGCGCAAGGCAAGCCTCACGGTCGAGCGCGGCAAGCTCGCCGGCCTGATCGGCCGCAACGGCGCGGGCAAGACCACGGTGATGCGCTCGATCATGGGGCTGCTCGCCGTGAGCGGCGGCTCGATCCGGCTCGACGGACAGGATCTGACGCGCGCGCCTGCCCATCTGCGCGCCAATCTCGGCGTCGGCTACATGCCGGAGGATCGCAAGCTGGTGCCCGACTTCACCGTCGAGCAGAACATCCTCGTGCCGGTCTGGGCCTGCGGCAAGCCCGAGAGCGAGGCGCGGCTCGACTGGATCTACGAGCTGATGCCGGAGATCGCGCGCTTTCGCGAACGCAAGGCCAATAGCCTGTCGGGCGGGCAGCAGAAGTTGGTGGCGCTCGGCCGCGCGCTCGCC
>DAOMOI010000060.1:3389-8682 GCA_035444225.1 Aquamicrobium sp.
GGCGCACGCTGCTCCTGCTCGACGAACCGTTCGAGGGCGTGGCGCCGGCGCTTGCGCAGCGGTTGATCGAAGTCGTAGCCTCGCTGAAGGCGGAAGGGCTGACGATCCTCCTGTCGGAGAGCGATCAGGTCCATTCGGCGACGCTGCTCGACAGCCTGTTCACCATCGAGCGCGGCGAGATTCGGTTCTCGCCGCCGGCAAGGGCAGCATAGGACGATCCGCCCGAAAGGCGGCACAAGGAGGACCGGATGACCCCGTTCATTTTCAACACGACCCCTTCGGTGGTTTTCGAGCCGGGCGCGGCCCGGCGGCTCGGCGCCATCGCCGGCGCGCGGCTGGGCGCGTCAGTGCTGTTCGTCACCGATCCCGGCCTCACGCAGCTCGGCCTGTGCGATCCGGCCATCGCCTCGCTCGAGGCGGCGGGCATTTCGGTGACGGTGTTCGACGCGGTCGAGGCCGACCCGTCGCTGGCGACGCTGATGAAGGCGGTCGAGGCGGGCAGGGCGGCGAACGCCACCGGCGTCGCCGGCTTCGGCGGCGGCTCGTCGCTCGACGTCGCCAAGCTCGCGGCGTTGCTGATCGGCTCGGGCGAGGACCTCGACGGGGCCTGGGGCGTGGGGCAGGCCAAGGGGCCGCGCCTGCCGCTGGTGCTGGTGCCGACCACCGCCGGCACCGGCTCGGAGGTCACGCCGGTTTCGATCATCACCGTCGGCGAGGAGGAAAAGCGCGGCGTCTCCTCGGCCATCATCCTGCCCGACATCGCCGTCCTCGACGCCGAGTTGACGCTCGGCCTGCCGCCGGCGATCACGGCGGCCACCGGCATCGACGCCATGGTCCACGCCATCGAATCCTACGCCTCGAGGAATGCCAACAACAACCCGCTGTCGCGGATGCTGGCGAGGCAGGCGCTTCAGCTTCTGGGCGCCAATATCGAGAAAGTGATCGCCGACGGAAGCGATCTGGAGGCGCGGGGCGCGATGCTGCTCGGCTCGATGCTGGCGGGGCAGGCCTTCGCCAATTCGCCGGTGGCGGCCGTGCATGCGCTGGCCTATCCGATCGGCGGTACGTTCCACATCCCGCACGGGCTTTCCAACGCGCTGGTGCTGCCGCATGTCCTGCGTTTCAACGCGCCGGACGCCGCCCATCTCTATGCCGAGATCGCGGCCGACGCCTTCCCGCAACTGGGAATGGAGGAGAGCGTGCAGGGCCGGTGCGCGGCCTTCATCGAGGAACTGGCGGCGCTCTCCGCGCGGGTGGGCTTGCAGCCGCGGCTGCGCGACGTCGGCATCCCCGAGGATGCGCTGGCGAAGATGGCCGCCGACGCGATGAAGCAGCAGCGGCTGCTGGTCAACAACCCGCGCGCCATGTCCGAAGCCGACGCCTTCGCCGTCTACCGCGCGGCGTGGTGACGGCGGGCGAGGCGGCGCGCCTCGTCGTCAGCTCGCCTTCGGATAGATGCCCATGAACTTGCAGAGGACCTGCAGCATGACCTCGTCGGCGCCGCCGCCGATCGAGATCAGGCGGCCGTCGCGGAAGATGCGGGCGACGGGGCTTTCCTCGACATAGCCCATGCCGCCCCAGAATTGCAGGCAGCCGTCGGCGACCGCGCGCACCACGCGCCCCGCCTTCAGCTTGGCCATGGTGGCGACGCGGGTGGCGTCCTCGCCCTCGACCACCATCTCCACGCCCTCCCACGCCAGCGCCCGGAGCGCCGAGACCTCGGCCTGCATCTCGGCCAGCCGGTAGTGGATCCACTGGTTGTCGAGCAGCGCGCGGCCGAAGGCCTTGCGCTCGTGCGTGTAGTCGATGGTCATGTCGATGGCGCGCTGGGCCATGGCGCCGGCGTTGAGCGCCACCCACAGGCGCTCGTGCTGGAACTGCTCCATCTGGTAGACGAAGCCCATGCCTTCCTCGCCGATCCGGTTGCGCTGCGGCACGCGCACGTCGTCGAAGAACAGCTGCGCCGTGTCGGAGGCATTCATGCCAATCTTGCGGATCTTCTTGGCGACGCTGACGCCCGGCGTCTCCATCGGCACGATGATGAGCGACTTGTTGCGATGGGCCGGGCCGTCCGAGGTGTTGGCGAGGACGCAGCAGAAATCGGCTTGCGTCCCGCTCGTCGTCCACATCTTGCCGCCGTTGATGACGTAGTCGTCGCCGTCCTTGCGCGCCGTGGTCCTGATCGAGGCGACGTCGGAGCCCGCGCCGACCTCGGACACGCCGAGGCAGCCGACGAAGGCGCCGTTGATCGCCGGCGTCAGGAATTCTTCCCGCAACTCGGCGCTGCCGTGGCGGGCGAGCGCGGGCGTGCACATGTCCGTCTGCACGCCGATGGCCATCGGGATGCCGCCGCAATCGACGGCGGCCAGCGCCTCGGCGAACACGGCGGCGTAGGAATAGTCGAGCCCCATGCCGCCGTTCTCGACCGGCTTGTGGAGGCCGAGCAGGCCGAGCTCGCCGAGCTGGCCGAACAGCTCGTGGGCGGGGAAGGTCTGCTGCGCCTCCCACGTCTCCACATGCGGGTTGACCTTCTCCCCCGCCCAGCGGTGAACCGTGTCGGTGATCCGCTCATGGTCCGGCGTCAGCTTCATCCTGTCCTCCTCCTTGCGCGCGACATGCCGGGCGCGCGTGCCCGGATTAAAATTGAGGCAAACTTATTAATTCTCCCGACAGGGAGTTGCGACGGCCGAAATTCCGTGCTTTCTAGACGTATGGCTATATCATCGCCCGATATTGCGGGCAATCGTAAATAAGGTTCACTTAATTGGGCGACGGCGCGGGCAGGGCATCGGGATGGCAACGGCGCAAGGATCATCGCCACGCCGAGATCCTGGCCGCCGCCTTCGAATGCCTGGAGGCGGGCGGCGGCGAGGATGTCTCCGTCGCGGCGATCGGGCGCCGCGCCGGCGTCTCGGAGGGCACGGTCTACAAATATTTCGGCTCGAAGAACGGGCTGATGGCGGCCGTGGTCGAGGCATGGATGGGGTCGGCCACCGCCGCGCTGGAGGCCGAGCTTGATATGGCGGCGTCGCTGGAGGAGCGGCTGTTCATCCTGGCGCTCCGGCATCTGGAGGAGATGCGGCGCAAGCCGCGCCTTCACGAGCTGGTCTACCGTCAATGGCGCTGGACGAACTATCGCGGCTCGGCGTTCCATCGCCACAACCAGGTCTATGCGGGCCTTTTCCGCCGGGTGATCGAGGAAGCGGGGCGGCAAGGCGCATTGGAACTAGGCCTCGACGTTCCGATGTGCCGGGACGTCTTCTATGGCGGGCTCGAACATCTGGGAACGCGCACGGTGCTGGCCGGGCGCGAGATCGACCTCGACGAGACGGCGCGGGCCTATGCGGCGACGCTGCTGCGCGGCTGGGCGCGGCGCGACCCGGCGCAGCCCGACCATGCCGACCGGCTGGAGAATGCGCTCGTTGCGCTGGAGACGCTGATCGGCGGCCGTTCCGGCCCATAATATCCACTGGCCCTAGAGGGGGAGGCAGGTTTGTCGGTTATCCAATCCAAGGTTATCGCGGAGAGCGTCCAGTTCAAGGCGAACCGCGAGGCCCATCTCGGCCTGATCGCCGAGTTCCGGGCGCTGGAGGCGAAGGTCAGGGAGCGGTCGCAGCAATCGGCCGGCCGCTTCGCTGCGCGCGGGCAGCTGTTGCCGCGCGAGCGCGTCAACCTTTTGCTCGACCGCGACTCGCCCTTTCTCGAACTGTCGACGCTGTGCGGCCTCGGCATGCATGACGACGACGGCAAGGACGAGGTCTATGGCGGCGGCGCCATCGCCGGCGTCGGCTTCGTCTCCGGCGTGCGCGCGATGGTTCTGGCCAGCGATTCCGGCATCAAGGGCGGCGCCATGCATCCGCTCGGCGTCGAGAAGCTGCTCAGGGCGCAGGAGATCGCGCTGGAGAACAAGCTGCCCTTCATCCAGCTGGTCGAGAGCGCCGGCGCCAATCTGGCGCGCCAGTCGGAAATCTTCGTGCGCGGCGGCAGGATGTTCGCCAACCTGGCCAAGCTGTCGGCCGCAGGCATCCCGGTCCTCGCCGTCGTCAACGGCTCCTCTACCGCCGGCGGCGCGTATCAGCCTGGCCTGTCGGACTATGTGGTGATGGTGCGCGGGCGCTCGCGCGTGTTCCTGGCCGGCCCGCCGCTGCTCAAGGCCGCGACCGGCGAGATCGCCGATGCCGAGGAGCTGGGCGGCGCGCAGATGCATTGCGAGGTGTCCGGCCTCGGCGAGTACATGGCCGAGGACGACGCCGACGGCTGCCGCATCGCCCGCGAGATCATGGCGAGCCTCGGCTGGAACGACAACCTGCCGCCGGCGGCGGAGCACGCGTTCAAGCCGCCGCGTTACGATGCCGAGGAGCTGCTGGGCATCGTGCCGGTCGATTATCGCACGCCCTACGACGTGCGCGAGGTGATCGCCCGCATCGTCGACGATTCGCGCTTCCTCGAGTTCAAGCCGGATTACGGCGCGATGACCGTGACCGGCCATGCGGCGATCGAGGGGCAGCAGGTGTCGATCATCGGCAATAACGGGCCGATCGACGCCAACGGCTCGGTCAAGGCGGCGCAGTTCATCCAGCTGTCCTGCCAGACCAACCGCCCGCTGGTGTTCCTGCAGAACACGACCGGCTACCTCGTCGGGGTCGAGGCCGAGCGCGCCGGCATCGTCAAGCACGGCGCCAAGATGATCCAGGCCGTCACCAACGCCAGCGTGCCCAAGATCACGCTCCAGATCGGCGCCTCCTTCGGCGCCGGGCATTACGGCATGTGCGGCCGCTCCTTCGACCCGCAGTTCCTGTTCTCCTGGCCCAACAACCGCCTCTCGGTCATGGGTGGCGAGCAGGCGGCCAAGGTGATGACGATCATCGGCGAGGACGCGGCGCGCGCGCAGGGCCGCGAGCCGGACCATGACAAGCTGGCCGCCTTCGCGAAGAAGATTTCCGATGGCTATGCCCGCGAATCCACGGCGCTGTTCGCCACCGCGCGGCTGTGGGACGATGGGCTGATCGACCCGCGCGACACCCGGCGCGTGCTCGCCCTATGCCTGAAGACGGCGGTGGAGGGGCGACGGCGCAAGACCTGGCCCAACAGTTTCGGCGTGGCGAGGATGTGAGCCGATGACGACCGATACCCCTTACGTCCGGGCGAGCCGGGACAAGCATGTGCTGACGCTGGTGCTCGACGATCCGGCGACGAAGAATGCGCTCACCGCCGGACTGGCGGCCGAGCTGCGGGCGCGGCTCGACGCGGCGCGCGAGGACCGCTCCATCCGCGCCATCGTGCTGCGCGGCGC
>DAOMOI010000061.1:0-8632 GCA_035444225.1 Aquamicrobium sp.
GCAGGAGGGCACCCTCGCCGCCGACGGCTGGGTCGAGGCCGACAAGCCGACGCTGCGCCATCCGCGCTATCCGAACGTCTTTGCCGTCGGCGACATCGCCGGCGTGCCGCGCGGCAAGACCGCCGCTTCCGTCAAGTGGCAGGTGCCGGTGGTGGCCGACAACCTGATCGCCGAAACCGCCGGCCGCACGCCCACGGCCACCTATAACGGCTACACCTCGTGCCCGATGGTCACCGGCTACGGCAAGGCGATGCTGATCGAGTTCGACTATGACGGCACGCTGACCCCTTCCTTCCCCTTCATCGACCCGCTGAAGGAATTGTGGGTGTCGTGGCTGATCGAGGAAAAGGGCCTGCTGGGCGCCTATCGCGCCATGCTGCGCGGCCGCGCCTGAGGGGAAAGACCCCGGAGGAGAAAGACAATGAGCGACTTCAACCCCGTCACCCTTTTCTTCATCCTGTCCGAGGGCATGGGCGGCTGGCTGTGGCTGCTGCTGGCCGCCGGCCTGCTGCTGCTCGGCGGCATCGTCTTCGGCCTGTCCCGGCTGCGCCGCGCCGGCCGTCCGGCCAAACGGCCGCTGATCGCCGCGACGGTCATGGGCACGGTGGCGACGATCGTCTTCACCATCCTCGCGCCGCGCTGGACGCTGACCGACACCGGCGCCTTCGCCTCGGCCCTCGACGTCGCCGCAGCCGTGATGCTGGCGCTGGTGCCCGGTGTCATGGTCGCGGCGCTGGTCTTCACCATGGCCTCGCTGCGCTGCGCCTCGCGCCACAAGCCGGCGGCCACGCTGGTGGCCGGCTGAAGACGACGAATCCGGCCCCGCCGTCCGCCGGGCCCGGATTTCTGTTGACCGTTTCCCTCGGACGATTTACGAACCTCCGTTCGGAAACACGAGGGACGGCCACGGGAACGGCATGGGACGGAGCCGAAAGCTCGACAGGGAGGCCCTGCTCGACGCCGCGCAGGAGGTTGTGTCGCGCGACGGTGCGTCCAACCTTACCATCGAGGCCGTCGCCGCCAATGCCGGCGTCGGCAAGGCCACGGTCCTTTACGATTACAAGAGCAAGCACGCGCTGGTGCGCGCCATGCTCGAGCGCCGCATCGAGGCCGAGGACGAGCGGCTGAGCCAGATCCGCGCCGCGCTGGACGACGGCTCGGACGCGGCCATCCACGCCTGGATACGCGCCGCGCTGCGCCCGCTCTCGCGGCAGGACCGCACCATCGGCATCGGATTGATGGCCGAGCTGGCGAGCGACCCGGAGCTGAACCGGCTCAGCCGCGGCTTCATCGGGCGCAACATCGCCGACGCGGTCGAGACCGCGACCGAGCCCGCGGGCGCGCGCCTTGCCTTCCTTGCCGTCGAGGGGCTGAAGCTGCTCGACCACCTCGGACTCCACACATGGTCGCGCGCCCAGATCGAGGCGATCATCGACGACATCGGCTGGCTGGCGGAGCAGAAGCCGGAACCGGCCCGGGCAATCGCCGCGGCGGCCGGGCGGAACTGATCGGGAGATGCGGATGCGAATGCTCTTGAGACGTGCCCTGCCGGGCCCGGCGATGCTGCTGGCCCCGACCTTGCTGCTGGCCCCCATCCTGCTGCTGGCCTTGGCCGCCTGCACACCGGGCGAGGCCGTCAATGCGGAAGGCCCGGCCGAGACGCCACCCCCGCCTGTCAGCGTCGTCACCGTGGAGCCGCAGGCGCTCCCCGTCACCAGCGACCTGCCGGGCCGGATCGCGCCGACACGGATCGCGGAAGTGCGCCCGCGCGTCTCCGGCATCGTCGTCGAGCGCGTCTTCGAGCAGGGCAGCGTGGTCGAGGCCGGCGACGTGCTCTACCGCATCGACCCCGAGCCGTTCCGGGTGCAGGTCGCCAGCGCCGAGGCGACGCTGCAAAGGGCCAAGGCGGCGCAGCTTCAGGCGCGCCAGCAGGCTGACCGGCAGAAGGAGCTGCGCGAACGCAACATCGCCTCGGCCCAGCAGATGGACAACGCGCTTGCCCTGCTCGCCCAGGCCGACGCCGACGTGGCGCTGGCCGAGGCCGGCCTTGCCCAGGCCAGGCTCAACCTCGCCTATAGCGACGTGCGCGCGCCGATTTCGGGGCGCATCGGCCGCGCCATCGTCACCGAGGGCGCGCTGGTCAGCGCCAACAGCGCCGAGAGCCTGGCCACGATCCAGCAGCTCGATCCGGTCTATGCCGACTTCACCCAGTCGGCCAACGAGCTGCTGAAGCTGCGCCAGGCGTTGAAGGTCGGCACGCTCGTCGATCCCGACACCACGCCGGTCGAGCTTCATTTCGACGACGGCAGCCGCTACGCCCATTCCGGCCGGCTCCTGTTCTCCGAAGCCTCCGTGGACGTGACCACGGGACAGATCGCGCTCCGGGGCGAGTTCCCCAATCCCGACGGCGACCTGTTGCCCGGCATGTATATCCGCGTCGTCGTCGAGCAGGGCATCCAGCGGGCCGCGCTCGCGGTGCCGCAGCAGGCGGTGCAGCGCGATTCCGGCGGCCGCGCCCTGATCTATGTCGTCGGCGCGGACGACACGGTCGGCTTCCGCGACGTCCGGCTCGACCGCGTCGTCGGCGAGATGTTCGTCGTCGCCGAGGGCATCGAGGCCGGCGAGCGCGTCGTGGTCGAGGGCTTCCAGAAGATACGTCCCGGCGCCGTCGTCGCGCCGGTGGACTGGGAAAAGGCCAAGGCGCAGGTTTCGCGGGCGGACTAAGGTTCCGTCTCCGCCGGCAGGGTTCAGGGCAAGAAGGTCAGGGCAAGAATCATGCCTCAGTTCTTCATCGACAGACCGATCTTCGCCTGGGTCGTGGCGATCTTCATCATGCTCGGCGGCATCATCGCCATTCCGATGCTTCCCGTCGCGCAATATCCCAACGTCGCGCCGCCGCAGGTGCAGATCAGCACCTATTACCGCGGCGCCGCACCGGAGGAGATCTACCAGACGGTCACGCGCCCGATCGAGGACGAGCTGAACGGCGCGCCCGGCCTGCTCTATTTCGAATCGACCTCCGACACGACCGGCCGCGTCGCGATCACCGTCACCTTCGCGCCCGGAACCCATGTCGGCGACGCCACCGTCGAGGTTCAGAACCGCGTGCGCCGGGTCGAGCCGCGGCTGCCGCAATCGGTCACGTCGCAGGGCATCCGCGTCGAGCAGTCGCGCACCGGGTTCCTGCTGATGATCTCGCTGCGCTCGCCCGACGGCTCCTTCGACGTCACCGGGCTCGGCGACTTCCTCAACCGCAACGTGCTGAGCGAGATCAGGCGCGTTCCGGGCGTCGGCAGCGCCACCCTGTTCGCGGCACCGCGCGCCATGCGCGTGTGGATGGACCCCGACCGGATGCTTGGCCTCAACATCACGGCCAACGACATCCTGAACGCCATCCGCGCCCAGAACACGCAGGTCGCGGCCGGCCGCGTCGGCGCCGAGCCCAGCCTCGACGGCCAGCAGATCACGGCTTCCGTGCTGGTCCGGGGCCAGCTCCAGTCGGCCGAGGAGTTCGGCACCATCGTGCTGCGCGCCAATCCCGACGGCTCGCTCGTCTACCTGCGCGACGTGGCGCGGGTGCAGATCGGCGGCGAGAACTACGAATTCGCCAGCCGGCTCAACGGCCAGCCGAGCGCGGCCATCGGCGTGCAGCTGTCGCCGACCGCCAACGCCATGGCGACCGCAAGCGCGGTGCGGGCGAAGATGGCGGAGCTGGCGCAGTTCTTCCCCTCCGGCGTCGAATATTCGATCCCCTACGACACCTCGCCCTTCGTCAAGATCTCGATCGAGAAGGTGTTCCACACCCTGATCGAGGCGATGGGGCTCGTCTTCCTGGTGATGTTCCTGTTCCTGCAGAACTTCCGCTACACCATCATCCCGACGCTGGTGGTGCCGGTGGCGCTGCTCGGCACCTGCGCCGTCATGTTCGCCGCCGGCTTCTCGATCAACGTGCTGACCATGTTCGCCATGGTGCTCGCGATCGGCATCCTCGTGGACGACGCCATCGTCGTGGTCGAAAACGTCGAGCGCATCATGGCCGACGAGGGCCTGCCCCCGCGCGAGGCGACGCGCAAGGCCATGAGCCAGATCACCGGCGCCATCATCGGCATCACGCTGGTGCTCACCGCCGTGTTCGTGCCGATGGCTTTCTTCCCCGGTGCGGTCGGCGTGATCTACCAGCAGTTCAGCCTGACCATGGTGGTCTCGATCCTGTTCTCCGGCTTCCTGGCGCTGACGCTGACGCCGGCGCTTTGCGCCAGCTTCCTGAAGCCGATCAAGGGCCATCACGAGCGGCGCGGCTTCTTCGGCTGGTTCAACCGCGGTTTCAACAGGACCACCAACGTCTACGGCCGCGCCGTCGGCGGCGTCACCCGCCGCGCCGGCCGCTTCATGGTGATCTATCTCGCGCTGCTCGCCGGCATGGGCTGGGCCTTCATGAACCTGCCCTCCTCCTTCCTGCCCAACGAGGACCAGGGCTTCCTGCTCGTCGACATCCAGGCGCCGGCCGAGGCGAGTGCGCGCCGCACCACCGAGGTGATCGAACAGATGGAATTCTATCTGCGCGAGGAGACGGCGGTGGACCGCATCGTGGCGCTGCGCGGCTTCAGCTTCTCCGGCAGCGGCCAGAATGCGGGCCTGTCCTTCGTCACGCTCAAGGACTGGTCCGAGCGCGGGCCGGAGGATTCGGCCGCCGAGCTGTCGCAGCGCCTGTCGGGCAAGTTCTCGCAGATCGTCGATGGCCAGCTCTTCGCGCTGTCGCCGCCGCCGATCTCCGGCCTCGGCGTCGCCAGCGGCTTCGAGTTCCGCTTGCAGGACCGCGCCGGGCGCGGCCACGCCGCGCTGGCGGCGGCGAAGGACCAGCTGTTCGAGGCGGCGGAGAAATCGCCGGTCCTGACCGGCCTGCGCATCAGCGGCATGCCCGACGCGGCGCAGATCAACCTCGTCATCGACCGCGAGAAGGCCAATGCCTTCGGCGTCGCCTTCGCCGACATCGGCGCGACCATCTCGGCCAATCTCGGCTCCGAATACGCCAACGACTTCCCCAATTCGGGGCGGATGCAGCGCGTCACCATCCAGGCCGACGGCGTCGCGCGCATGCAGACCGAGGATCTGCTGCGCCTGACCGTGCGCAACGCCGGCGGCGGCATGGTGCCGATCTCGGCCTTCGCCACCATCGAATGGGTCAAGGGCCCGACGCAGGTGGCCGGCTACAACGGCTATCCGGCACTCCGCATCAGCGGCCAGGCCTCGCCCGGCTTCTCCTCCGGCGATGCCATCGCCGAGATGGAGCGGCTGGCCCAGAGCCTGCCCGCCGGCTTCGGCTTCGAGTGGACCGGCCAGTCGCTGCAGGAGATCCAGTCGGCGAGCCAGGCGCCGCTCCTGATCGCCATGAGCATCCTCTTCGTCTTCCTGCTGCTGGCTGCGCTCTACGAAAGCTGGTCTATTCCCTTCTCGGTGATGCTGGTCGTGCCGCTCGGCGTGATCGGCGCGCTGGCGGCGGTGATGATCCGCGACCTGCCCAACGACGTCTATTTCAAGGTCGGGCTGATCGCCATCGTCGGCCTGTCGGCGAAGAATGCGATCCTGATCATCGAGTTCGCCAAGGATCTGCGCGCCCATGGCCGCTCGCTCGCCGAGGCGACCGTCGAGGCCGCGCGGCTGCGCTTCCGGCCGATCCTGATGACCTCGCTCGCCTTCACGCTCGGCGTCGTGCCGCTGGCGGTGGCCACCGGCGCCAGCGCCGCGAGCCAGAACGCCATCGGCACCGGCGTGCTCGGCGGCATGATCTCGGCGACGGTGCTGGCCGTGTTCTTCGTTCCGGTCTTCTTCGTCTTCGTGATGGACCCGCGCGGACGCCGCCGCCACGCCCAAACCGAGGCCCCCGCCGCGACGCCGGCGGAATAGCCTCGCCTCAGGCCGACAGTTCGGCCATCGCCCGGGCGAAGCGGGCGGCGATGGCTTCGCGGTTGCGGTGGCGGCCGGCCTCGACCTGCTTCGTCCCGCCGACCCAGACGCTGTCCACGCCGATGCCGCGCGCGAAGACGAAGTGGTCCAGCACCTTCTCCGCCGGAAGATAATCCACGGCAGTGAGGTCGAGCGCCAGAATGTCCGCCGGCCGGCCGGCCGCGATGCCGGTCGCTGCGCCCAGCGCCTGCGCGCCGCCCGTCAGCGCCTGCTCGTAGAGGTTCAGGCCGGTGGACTGGCCGGGCGCGGCGACGACGTTGCGCGAGCGGCGCGACAGGCGCTGCGAGTATTCGAGCGTGCGCAGTTCCTCCGCCAGCGAGATCAGGATGTTGCTGTCCGAGCCGACGCCGAAGCGCCCGCCGGCGGCGAGGAAGGCGGGCGCCTCGAAGACGCCGTCGCCGAGATTGGCCTCGGTGATCGGGCACAGCCCCGCCACCGCGCCGCTTTTCGCCATCCGCGCCGTCTCGTCCGGGGTCATGTGGGTGGCGTGGATCAGGCACCAGCGGCGATCGAGCGGCATGATGTCGAGCAGCCATTCCACCGGGCGGCGGCCCGACCATGCGACGCAATCCTCGACCTCTTTCACCTGCTCGGCGACATGGATATGCACCGGCCCGCCACCGGCCAGCGGCACCACTTTTTGAAGCTCTTCCGGCGTCGCCGCGCGCAGGCTGTGCGGCGCGACGCCAAGCACCGCGCCCGGCAGGCCGGAGACGATGGCCCCCGCGCGCTCCATCAGCCGGGCGAAGGCGTCGACATCGTGAATGAAGCGGCGCTGGCCCTCGATGGGCGCCGCACCACCGAAGCCGGAATGGGCATAGAACACCGGCAGCAGGGTGAGCGCGATGCCGGCCTCCGCACTGGCGGCGGCGATGCGCGCCGCCATCTCGGCAGGGTCGGCATAATGCGCGCCGTCCTTGTCGTGGTGCAGATAGTGGAACTCGCCGACGCGGCAGAAGCCCGCCTCCAGCATCTCCATATAGAGCTGCGCGGCCACCGCCTCGACCTGCTCGGGCGTCATCGACAGCGCGACGCGGTACATTTCCGTGCGCCAGCTCCAGAAGCTGTCCTCGCCCGGACCGCGCGTTTCGGCCAGCCCCGCCATCGCCCGTTGGAAGGCGTGGCTGTGCAGATTGGGCATCGCCGGCAGCACGAAACGATGGCGCTCGTCGCCGGCCCGCGGGGCCGCATTCGTCTCCACGCTCTCGATCTTTCCATCCGAAAGCACGAGGCGCACATCGCGCGCCAGCCCTTCCGGCAGAAGCGCGTTTTCGGCGTGGATAACTGTCATGAACACCCTCCCGGCCGCTGCCGACCGTCCTCGGATCCGACTTTTCGGCTTGCGCCGTTTTCGATTAAGTATATACATAACAGCAAGACAACGCCGAGGCAACGCGCCTCGCGAAAGCGTGTCGGGGAGATCATCCATGGCGAAAGACGACCGCATCTGGAGCAATGCGCGGCTGGCGACGCTCGACCCCGATCGGCCCGGATTGGGCATCGTCGAGGACGGCGCGGTCGCCGCGCGCGACGGCCGCATCCTGTTCGCCGGGCCGGCGGCCGACCTGCCCCCGGATGTGCTTTCCGGGGCGGAAACCGTCGATTGCGACGGCCGCTGGATCACGCCGGGCCTGATAGACTGCCATACCCATCTGGTCCATGCCGGCAACCGGGCGCGCGAATTCGAGATGCGGCTGGCCGGCGCGACCTATGAGGAGATCGCTCGCGCCGGCGGCGGCATCGTCTCATCCGTCTCCAACGTGCGCGCGGCCGACGAGGACGGCCTCGTCGCCGAGAGCCTGCCGCGCCTCGACGCGCTGCTGGCCGAGGGCGTCACCACCATCGAGATCAAGTCCGGCTACGGCCTGACCGTCGCCGACGAGTTGAAGCTGCTGCGCGCCGCCCGCAGGCTTGGCGAGACGCGCGACGTCACGATCGCCACCACCTATCTCGGCGCCCACGCCACGCCGGCCGAATACAAGGACCGCAACGGCGATTTCCTGCGCGAGGTCGTGCTGCCGGGTCTGGAAGCGGCCCATGCCGAGGGTCTGGCCGATGCCGTCGATGGCTTCTGCGAGGGCATCGCCTTCTCGCCGGACGAGATGCGGCTAGTGTTCGACATGGCGAAAAAGCTCGGCCTGCCGGTCAAGCTCCATGCCGACCAGCTTTCCAACCTGCACGGCGCGGCGCTCGCGGCCGGATATGGCGCGCTCTCGGCCGACCATCTTGAATATACCGACGAGGACGGCGCGGCCGCCATGGCCAAAGCCGGCACGGTCGCGGTGCTGCTGCCCGGCGCGTTCTACTTCATCCGCGAAACGAAGAAGCCGCCGGTCGATCTCTTCCGCAAGCATGGCGTCAGACTCGCGCTCGCCACCGATAGCAATCCCGGCACCTCGCCGCTGACCTCGCTGCTGCTCACCATGAACATGGGCGCCACCCTGTTCGGCCTGACGGTGGAGGAGTGCATCGCCGGCGTCACCCGCGAGGCCGCGCGCGCACTCGGTCGGCTCGACGCCATCGGCACGCTCGAAGCCGGCAAGACGGCCGACCTCGCCATCTGGGACATCGGCGCGCCGGCCGAGCTCGTCTATCGCATCGGCTTCAACCCGCTGCATGCCCGCATCCGCGCCCGCCGCGACACCGCGTCCTGACGCCTATCGAGGAA
>DAOMOI010000062.1:0-8621 GCA_035444225.1 Aquamicrobium sp.
CCCACGGAAACCGGCGCGCTTCGCCTGCCGCGGCGTTCAAGGGTCCGCGGCCGTTCCCTCTGGGCGTTGTCCTCGGTGCGCATCCGCGTCACCGTGAAATCGGCGTCCGCCAGCAGCCGCTTGAACAGCGGCATCGGCCTGGGCGTCGTGGTCACGAGCTGGCGCGGTCCGTCGCCGAGCCGAAGTCCGAATTGCAGCATGTCGAAGCAGGCCTCGGCATTCTTCCACTTGGCCAGCTCGTCGCACCAGGCCGCCTCGAATTGCGGCCCGCGCAGGCTTTCGGGGTCTTCCGAGGAAAACGCCTGCGCCACCGCGCCCGTGTCCCACAGCAGCCGGCGCCGCGTCGGCTCGTAGCGCGGGCGGTTCCAGCGCGAGATCGTGGCGATGCCCGAAGGCCCGTCCACCATCACCTCGCGCACGTCGCCCAGCGTCTCGCCGACCAGCGCGATGCGCATGTGCCGCCGGCCGTGGGAGAAGGGCGGCAGGCCGCGCACCAGCGCGTTGACCCATTCCGCCCCCAGCCGCGTCTTGCCGGAGCCGCGCCCGCCGACGACCAGCCAGTTCAGCGCCTTCTCCCCCGGCCCGAAGGGCGGCCGATACTGGCGCGGGCGCGCCAGCGCCACCCATTCAAGGCTCGCCAGCGCCAGCTCCCGCGCCGTGAACGTCGCCTCCAGCCAGCTCCGCCGCGAGGTGCCGGGCAAGATCGAGGATCTGCCGGTCGAGCCGGTCGAGGATTGTCGCAATGTCGGCATCCCGTTCGAGTTGCTTTTCCTTCGCGCCGTCTTCGTCGCGCGTGATCTCGCTTATCTTGGCGAGGATGCGGGCCGTGGCCGCGAGTTCGGCGATGCCGGCCTTGTCGAGCGGCCCGTCAGCCGCGTCAGTGCGCGCCTGCTCGCGCTCGATCCGTTCGAGCAGGCGGTCATGAACGCGCGCGATCCGCTCGGTGCGCGACAGTTCCTCCTCCGCCGCGATCCGCCAGCCCTCGTCCTCGGCCCGCCCGGCCAGCGTGCGCAGGGCGAGCCCGCACGCCGCCGCCACGCGCTCGGGCGTCGCCACCGCGCCTTCCACAAGCGCGCGCCGCGCCGCCCAGGCCGCTTGCGCCCTGCCCGTCGCCATCTGTCCATCCTGTCGTGAAAAACCGCCGCTCACCGCGCCGCTGCCAAGCCGGTCTTCCCGGCCTGCCGGCGCAGTTCTCCGACGATAGAATTACTCTACCAAACCTCCGTCACGGTGTCAAGAAAATATTCCTAATTATTTTTCGAACCGTTTACCACCACCGCCGATCACCGGCGATTTACCGCGCCGGTCCTTGCCGCCCGGCCCGAAATCGGCCAGAACACAAGCGACGAACGGTCCCGGCATCCGCTGCCCTCGAACCGCCCCGGTGCGGTCGGAAAAACCTGCCGGGTCGTCTTGTGTGGACGCAGGCGATGTTCAACCCGTTGCGAAGACGAAAATCGAGGGTGCCGCGCGCGACGATCTTCCTCGCCGCCGACGCCTGGCTTGATTCGACCCTCTACGAAGCCGGTTTCCGTGCGCGCGAGTGGTGGGAGGCGGTCACCATCTTCTTCCGGCGCTTCCGCGTGAAGGGTTGGCGTCGCGGCGTGGTCGAGGTGCTCAGCGAAGGCTTCACCATGGGCACCGCCGGCTCCATCGTCCTGCTCGCGCTCGCCCTCCCCGCCTTCGAGGAAACCGCCAAGGACTGGCGCGCCCAGGACGACTACGCCGTCACCTTCCTCGACCGCTACGGCAACGAGATCGGCCAGCGCGGCATCATCCAGCGCGATTCGGTTCCCGTCGACGAGATGCCCGACCACGTCGTCAAGGCCGTGCTGGCGACCGAGGACCGCCGCTTCTTCGAGCATTTCGGCATCGACTTCATCGGCCTCGCCCGGGCGCTGAGCGAGAACGTCCGCGCCAATTCCGTCGTCCAGGGCGGCTCGACGCTGACCCAGCAGCTCGCCAAGAACCTCTTCCTCAACAACGAGCGCTCGATGGAGCGCAAGATCAAGGAAGCCTATCTGGCGCTGTGGCTGGAATGGAACCTGACCAAGAAGGAAATCCTCCAGCTCTATCTCGACCGCGCCTATCTCGGCGGCGGCACCTTCGGCATCGCCGCCGCGGCCGATTTCTACTTCAACAAGGGGGTCAAGGAGCTGACGCTGGCCGAGGCGGCGATGATCGCCGGCCTGTTCAAGGCGCCGGGCAACTACGCGCCCCACATCAACCTGCCGGCGGCGCGCGGCCGCGCCAACGTCGTCCTGTCCAACCTCGTCGACGCCGGCTTCATGACCGAGGGCCAGGTCCTGTCGGCGCGCCTCCATCCGGCCACGGCCGTCGACCGCGCCGGCGCCGAAAGCCCCGACTACTTCCTCGACTGGGCCTTCGACGAGGTCAAGAAGATCGCGCCGCGGAACGGCCCGCAGTCGCTCGTCGCCCGCACCACGCTCGACATGGACCTCCAGAAGGCAGCCGAGGAATCGCTCGAGTTCCATCTGCGCCAGCATGGCCAGGCCTACCGCGTCTCGGAAGGCGCGATGGTGCTGCTCGAGACCACCGGCGCGGTCCGCGCCATCGTCGGCGGCCGCGACTATGCGCGCAGCCAGTTCAACCGCGCCACCCGCGCGCTGCGCCAGTCCGGCTCGTCGTTCAAGCCCTACGTCTACACCGCGGCGATGGAAGCCGGCTTCACCCCCGATTCCGTCATCTCCGACGCGCCGATAAACTGGGGCGGCTGGATGCCGCGCAATTACGGGCGCGGCTATGCCGGCCGCGTCACCCTCGCCACCGCGCTGATCCGCTCCTACAACACGGTTCCCGTGCGGCTGGCCAAGGAGCACCTGTCCATTCCCGTCATCGTCGAGACGACGAAGGCGATGGGCGTCGAATCCGAGCTGAACGGCCACAAGACCATGGTGCTCGGCACCTCGGGCATGACCGTCATGGACCAGGCGACCGGCTATCTGACGCTTGCCAATGGCGGCTTCACCGGCTCGCGCCACGGCATCGCCCAGCTCGTCACCCATTCGGGCGAGGTGGTCTACGATTTCAGCCGCGACGCGCCGAAGCCCCGGCGCACCGTCAGCGAGAAGGCTATGGCGGCGATGAACTCGATCATGGTGCAGATTCCCGAGATCGGCACCGGCCGGCGCGCGGCGCTTCCCGGCATCCGCTCAGCCGGCAAGACCGGCACGGCGCAGGCCTATCGCGACGCCTGGTATGTCGGCTACACCGGCAACTACGTCGCCGCCGTCTGGCTCGGCAATGACGACTACACCTCCACCCGCAACATGACCGGCGGCTCGGTGCCGGCGATGGTCTGGCAGCGGGCCATGGCCTATGCCCACCAGCGGGTCGAGCTGAAGCCCATTCCCGGCATCGACAAGCCGTTCCTTGACACCGCGCCCGACGCCGTCGTCGCCGAGACGGACGACGAGACGAGCGAGGCCGCGCGGCCCTCCGTCCTGTCGCCGCGCACCACCACCCTGCTCCACGCCTTCTCGCAGGCGTTCCAGCAGGCGCCGGCGCTGGAGCCTCCCGCACCGGAGGCGCTTTCCTCGCTCTGACGCCGCTTCCCCCGGCCAACATCCCCACTTGACATTCCCCGCGGTTGCAACGACCGCTTTGCCCGCGATGTTCAGAACCGTCTTCTTCACGCTCCTTGCCGTTTCGATCGCCCTCGTCGGCGGCGCCGGCAGCGTATGGCTGGCGCTGGAGAGGGATTTCGGCTTCGGCTCCGTCGCCATCGGCAGCTGGGTCGCCTTCCCCGACCACGGCACGCCCGAGGCCGATCCCTATTCGCGGGCGCGCTTCTCGCGCGAGACCGATCTCGCGCTCGGCCGCGCCGAGGGGCTGGTCTTCACCGCCAGGCGCGACGCCGACGGCGCGATCCTCGAACGCCGCTGCGCCTATCGCATGGAAGGAAGCGTGCCGCCGGCGCGGTTCTGGACACTGTCGGCGCGCGACGCCGCCAACGCCGTCATCGCCATCGAGGACGGACGCGCGCCCGCCCTTCATTCGCAGGCGCTGCTGCGCCAGCCGGACAATCCGGCCGTCATCACCGTCTCGAGCCACCCCGCGCCCGGAAACTGGCTCGCGCTGACCGGCGCCGGCCCGTTCTCGCTGGTGCTGACCCTCTACGACACGGCCATCGCCTCCTCCTCGCGCATCGCAGAGGTCGAGCTGCCGCGCATCGTCCGCGAGGGCTGCGATGGCTAGGCTGTTCCACGCGCTTGCCCTCGGCCTGCTCGGCGCCGGCATCGTCCACATCGTCGTCTTGCTGCTGGTGCCGGCCTGGTCCGAGCGCGACGCCTGGTCGGCCCTGTCGCAACAGGCCAATTTCTACCGCCCCGTGCGGCTCGACCCGCCCGACGCGCCGCCGCTGATCGGCTCGCTCGACCCGCTGGTCGACGCCGTCGCCTGCCGCTTCGACCTGCGCGACGGCGTGGTGCAGGTGCGCACCGAGGGTTCGGTGCCGTTCTGGTCGATCTCCGTCCACGAGCGCACCGGCCTCAACATCTATTCCCTGAACGACGGCTCCTCGCCGCAGGGCCGGTTCGATTTCGTCGTCGGAACGCCGGTGCAGATGATCGCGCTGCGCAACGCCATGCCGCCGGAGCTGGAGAATGCGGTGTTCATCGAGGCCGACACGGCCGAGGGCATCCTCGTCGTGCGCGCCTTCGCCCCGGACGAGACCTGGGAGCCTTCGGTTTCGGCATGGCTGGCCAAGGTGGAATGCCTGCTGCACTGAGGCGTGAGACTTCGCAAGTCGAGCCGCCGGTTGTCGCCGGGCCTCATATATGATTACCTGATATCGTTTTGATTACCCCCTTCCACACGGGATATCAATCGAACTGAAACAGGGAAAATAATTTGGAATTGTCTGAAAATAGTACAACATCAATTGTCGATCTTCATAAATATAATACGGAAGAACTTTCTGATTATTATGACAGATGGTCGGAATCCTATGACAATGACCTGGAAAAATTCGGATACGTGGCGCCGAGGGTCGCGGCCGAATTGCTGTCGAAACAGGAGATTGATCGCGCCATGCCCGTTCTCGACGCAGGCTGCGGAACCGGGCTGACGGGATTGCAGCTGCAGCGATGCGGCTTTGATCGGATCACCGGGGTGGACATATCCCCCGCCTCGCTCGAGAAGGCCCGTCAAAAGGGCTGCTATCGGGACCTGAAGCAGCAGAACCTGAACGAGCCGCTGGATTTTGCCGCCGACCAATTCGCTGCGGCCCAGTGCGTCGGCACGCTTACCCATGTGGAAAACATCGCGGAACTGATGCGGGAATTCTGCCGCGTCGTTCGTCCGCAGGGTGTCGTCCTGTTCACGCAACGCACCGATCTTCACGACGACCGATTCAAATCCGTGATTGACGACGTATCGGCGGCGGGTCTGTGGACGCGCATGCTTCGCACCGGGCCCGGAGCTTATCTGCCCGGCCACGAGGATTTCAGCGACGAGAAGAAGGTCATCTACGAAATATATCGCGTAAACTAGGAAGGCCGGCGTTTGCTTGAGGTTCGCTCCGGTCGCCTGACAGGCCGGGCTGTCCGGTTCCGTGGCTTCCTCGACAGCTTCCATGCCGAGCCGGCGGCAAGGCCCAGCGCCAGGCCGACCCCGACGCCGATGCCGATGTCGCCCATCACGGAGCCGATCGCCGCGCCGGCCGCGGTGCCCACGCCGATCCCGATGGCGATCTCCCGGTTGCCGCGTCGGCTGCTGTCGTCTGCCATGAAAGGTCTCCTTCATGGCCGGAACAGGCGACATGCCGAAGAGTTCCCGGCCGGGCGTTCCGGTCCTTGCGTCTTCCAATCGCGGCCCTGTCGCCTATAGTCGATCCGGTCCGCGGCAAGGAGGGGAATCGCCATGGAAACGGACAGGGTCTTCGATTTCGCCGTCATCGGCGCGGGCATGGCCGGCGCCTCGGTCGCCTACCGCCTGAGCGGGGAAGGCGCGGCGGTCGCGGTCCTGGAGCAGGAGGACCGGCCCGGATACCATTCCACCGGGCGTTCGGCGGCCATGTTCATGGAAACCTACGGCACCGCCCACACCCGGGCGCTGACGCGCGCCAGCCGCGATTTCTTCCTCCATCCACCCGCCGGCTTCTGCGAGCATCCGATCCTGTCGTCGCGCGGCGTGCTCTATGTCGGCCAGCCGGGACAGGAGGACATGCTGGAGGCCGCCGGCCGCGCCTATCTGGCGCAGAACCTGGAGATCGAGCGGCTCGGCGCGCGCGAGGTCGTGGACATGGTGCCCTGCATGCTGGAAGAGCGCGCCGTCGGCGCCATCTACGACCCGGCGGCCAGCGACATGGACGTCGACGGGCTGCATCAAGGCTTCCTGCGCGGCATGCGCGGCCACGGCGCGCTCCTGCTGTGCGACGCGGAACTGCAAGGCGCGACGCGCGCGCAAGGCATGTGGACCCTGCGCACCCGATCGGCCACGTTGCGGGCGAAGGCCGTCGTGAATGCCGCCGGCGCGTGGGCCGATCCCGTCGCGCGCGCCTGCGGCGTCGGCGAAATCGGCATCCAGCCGATGCGGCGCTCCGCCTTCCTGTTTGCCGGCCCCGACGGAGTGGATTTCTCGCGATGGCCGACCGTTCTCGGGGCCGACGAGAGCTATTATTTCAAGCCGGACGCCGGCACGCTCCTCGGCTCGCCGGCCAATGCCGACCCGGTCCCGCCGCAGGACGCCGCGCCGGACGAGCTCGACATCGCCACCGGCATCTACCGCATCGAGGAGGTGACGACGCTGCGCATCCGTCGGCCAAGCCATGTCTGGGCCGGCCTGCGCTCCTTCGCGCCCGACCACGAATTCGTCATCGGCCCGGATGCCGCGGCGGAGGGTTTCTTCTGGCTCGCCGGACAGGGCGGCTACGGCATACAGACCGCCGCCGGCGCGTCCGCGCTGGCGGCGGCCCTGCTGCTCGGGCGGCCCGTGCCGCCGGAACTCGCCGCCCACGGGGTCGATGCCGCCGTCGTCGATCCGGCGCGGTTTTCCCGGAGGTAGGCCGCGCCAGCCGTCGCATTCGAGAACCATCAACCGACCGGAGGAGGGAAAAATGGGAAGCTACAAGGAGATCATGCGCATTGCCGGCGCGTTCGTCGGTGTCATCGTTGGCGCGGGCTTCGCCTCGGGTCAGGAGATCATGCAGTTCTTCACCAGCTTCGGCATGATCGGGCTTCTGGGTGCGGTGGTGAGCTCGGCCCTGTTCGTCTTCCTCGCCATGGCGCTCTCCTCCCTCGGCCAGCAGCAGACATCGACCTCGCACAAGGCGGTGATCCATGCCATATGCGGCCCCTATCTCGGCATGTTCGTCGATGCGCTGATCACCTTCTTCATGTTCGCGATCACCGTCGTCATGATCGCCGGCGGCGGCGCGCTGCTGGAACAGCTGGCCGGCATCCCGAGAATCTGGGGCAGCGTCGGGGTCACCCTGCTCACGATCCTGATCGTGTTCCTCGACCTTCACCGGGTCATCAGCTTCATCGGCGCTATCACGCCGCTGCTCGCGCTCATGGTGGTGATCGTCGCCGCCGCGACCATTTTCGGCCGTGATGTCGATACCGCGACGCTGGAGGCCGCGGCCGCGGAGATGCCGCGCGGGGCCGGCAACTGGCTCGTAGCCGCCCTGCTCTACGTGTCCTACAACATCGTCGCCGGCGCGCCCTTCCTCATCATCATGGGCGGGCAGTCCCCGAGCCGCCGCGACGCCGTCTGGGGCGGCATCCTCGGCGGCGCGCTGCTCGGCGCCCTGATGCTGCTGATCGCCGGCAGCATGTTCGCGCGCGCCGACTCGCTGGCCGAGGTGCCGATGCCGATGCTCCTGCTGGCAACCCAGCTGTCGCCGATCGCCGGCGTCGTCATGGGAATAGCCATCTTCGGCATGATCCTGAACACGGCCGTGGGCGTGCTCTATTCCTTCTCCGCCCGCGTGCTGGAGCCGGGCACCACGAGCTTCCGGGTGGGCACGGCCGTGGCGGGCGCGCTCGCCTTCCTCGGCAGCCTGTTCGGCTTCATCCAGTTGGTGGGCACCGTCTATCCGTTCTTCGGCTATCTGGGGTTCGTCCTGATGGCGGCGACGCTGATCGGCTGGCTGCGCATGAAGTCCGGCAGGCTGGAGAATACCGGCGCGGCGACCTAAACGCGCCGATGAAACCCGGCGGCGTGTCGGGCCGTTTCGTCATTGAACGCCCTCGTCACACCGCCAAGGAGGAACGGCCATGAATGTCGCGAACCTGCAATTGCAAGGGCTTTACCTCGCCTTCGCCGCGATCAACAACGCGCTGGTCGCAAAGGGCCTGCTGAGCCGCGAGGAGGTGGACCGGGCGTTGCGCCTCGCCGAGCGGACCGCGCTCGGCGACGACAGGCAGGTCGAGGAGGACATCCCTCCCTCCGGCCGCGACGCGGTCGCCTTTCCCGCGCGGCTGCTTGCGCTGGCCAACAACAGCGCGTCCGGCGAGGAGATCCCGCCATTCTCGGAACTGGCGCGCCTCGTCGGCCAGACGAAGCGTCTGGACAACTAGGAGAAGAAGACAAGCGGGAGAAGATTGTTGGTCGGAGTGGCAGGATTTGAACCTGCGACCCCCTCGTCCCGAACGAGG
>DAOMOI010000063.1:0-8126 GCA_035444225.1 Aquamicrobium sp.
AGCTTCTGCCTGACACGGCCATCGTTGCCGACATCGTCTATGTGCCGCTGGAGACGCCGCTGCTTGCCGCGGCGCATCGGCGCGGCCTCGCCGCGGTGGACGGCCTCGGCATGCTGCTTCATCAGGCCGTGCCCGGATTCGCGCGCTGGTTCGGCGTCCGCCCCGAGGTCACGCCGGCCCTGCGGGAAAAAATCGTCGCCGATCTGGAGCGCGCCCGATGATCGTCCTCGGCCTCACCGGCTCCATCGGCATGGGCAAGTCGACCACGGCGAAGATGTTCATGGACGAGGGCGTGCCGGTCCACGATTCCGACGAGGCTGTCCACCGCCTCTATGCCGGCGCCGCCGCGCCGCTGATCGAGGCGCGCTTTCCCGGCACCGTCGTCGATGGCGCGGTCGATCGCGAGCGGCTTTCGCGCGCCGTGCTCGGCAACCGCCAAGCCCTGCGCGATCTCGAGGCCATCGTCCATCCGCTGGTGCGCGCCGACGCCGACGCCTTCCTCGCCCGCCACCGCGCGGCCGGCGCGCCGCTTGTCGTGCTCGACATCCCGCTCCTGTTCGAGACCGGCGACCGCGACCGCGTCTACCAGGTCGTCGCCGTCACCGCGCCGGCGGCGGTGCAGCGCGAGCGCGTTCTCGCCCGCCCCGGCATGACGGAAGAAAAATTCGCCGCGATCCTCGCCCGCCAGGTGCCCGACGCGCAAAAGCGCGCCGAGGCCGACCATGTCATCGACACCGGCGAAGGCATGGCGGCGGTGCGGCGCAAGGTGAAGGCGCTGGTCGCCGCGCTGTCGGGGAAAAGCGGCGCTTGAGGCTTGCCGCATGACCCTTTGCTCCCGCATGGTCGGGGCAAAAGGAATCACCGGCGATGCGCGAGATCATCTTCGACACCGAAACCACCGGCCTCGACGCGCGCGAGGACCGCATCATCGAGTTCGGCGGCGTCGAGCTGGTCAATCGCTTCCCGACCGGGCGCACGCTGCATTTCTACATCAACCCGCAAGGCCGCCCCGTCCATCCCGACGCGCTCGCCGTCCACGGCATTTCCGATGCCGACCTCGTCGGCAAGCCGACCTTTGCCGAACTGGTCGCCGAGCTTCAGGCGTTTCTCGACGATGCGATGCTGGTCGCCCACAACGCCAATTTCGACATCGGCTTCCTCGATGCGGAGTTTGGCCGCCTCGGCCTGCCGCGCGTCGACCCGGCGCGCGTGGTCGACACGCTGGCGCTCGCCCGGCGCAAGCACCCGATGGGGCCGAACTCGCTCGACGCGCTGTGCCGGCGCTACGGCATCGACAACAGCCACCGCACCAAGCACGGCGCGCTGCTCGATTCCGAGCTGCTGGCCGAGGTCTATATCGAGCTGATCGGCGGCCGCCAGGCGGCATTCAGCCTCGATGTCCAGGTCGAGACGGTGGTGGTCGCCGGTGAGGTCGAAACGGGTGCGAGCGTGGCGCGCCAGCGCGATGAGCCGCTGCCGCCGCGGCTGGGCGAGGCCGAGATCGCCGCTCATGCGCGCCTCGTCGCCGGCCTCGGCGACGGCGCGATCTGGCGCGAGGTCGATCCCGCCTATCGCAGCGAAGCCGCCCAATGAAAAAGGCCCGGATCGCTCCGGGCCTCTTGTTTCTTGCCGGCAGGTGAAGCCGCTCAGCTCGGCTGGGCGACCTTGGCCTTCGCCTGCTCCTCGGCCATGCGCTGCTGGAACATCTGCGCGAAGTCGATCGGGTCGATCATCAGCGGCGGGAAGCCGCCGTTGCGGGTCGAATCGGCGATGATCTGGCGCGCGAACGGGAACAGCAGCCGCGGGCACTCGATGAACAGCAGCGGCAGCAGATGCTCCTGCGGGAAGCCGGCGACGCGGAAGACGCCGCCATAGATCAGCTCGACGTTGAACAGCACCTCGTCGCCGGCCGAAGCCTTGGCGGTGAGCGTCAGCGTCACGTCGTACTCCGTCTGCGACAGCGGGTTGGCGTTGACGTTGACATTGATGTTGATGCCGGGCGCCTTGTCGCGGGCGCGCAGCGAGTTCGGCGCGCCGGGGCTTTCGAAGGAGAGGTCCTTCACATACTGGGCAAGCACGTTGAGCGAGGGCGCGGTGCCGTTTCCGGCCTTGGCTTCCCCGGAAGGCGGGGTCTTGGTTTCTTCGGGTTGCTTGGCCATCGGCCGGAAATCCTTCTGTTTCAGCCAGTATCGGCCCGGATCAGATCGCGGTTTCGCTAGCATGCCGGGCCCGGCCTGACAAGAACGCCCCTGGCCGTTCAGTCCTCGCCGGGCGGCAGGCGCCGGCCGTCCGGCCGGTCCTGCCGGGAGAAATCCTCGCTGTCGAGGTCGATGGTGCGCTCGCGCTCGCGCCGGAAGCCCGAAGGACCGGCCCCGGTCGTAGCGTTCACGACGACGATCCGCGCCTTGAGGAAGCGCCAGACGACCTCGCGCAGCGGCGGGATGAACAGAAGCAGGCCGAGGATGTCGGTGAAGAAGCCGGGAATGACGAGAAGCAGGCCGGCAAGCGCGATCATCAGCCCATGCACCAGCTCGCGGCCGGGCGCGCCGCCGGCTTCCAGCGTCTGGCGGATGCGCCCCAGCGCGCCGATGCCCTGGATGCGCAGCAGCGCCGCGCCGAGAAGCGTGGTGGCGACGACGAGGGCGAGCGTCGGCAGGACGCCGATCAGGCCGCCGACGAAGGCGAAGCCGGCGATCTCGATGAGCGGCAGGGCGATGAGGGCGAGGGGAAGAAGCGGCAAGATGGCGGGTTCCGGGTTTGGGCGAGGGGCGGGGCGTGAGACGGCTTCCATTCCAGATAGGGTGCCGATGCTTTGATTTGAATGATCGGCGGATGCGTTCTATATGCAAGGGAAACGCCGGCGACGCATCCGTCGGATGACAGGGATTTGGCGGAACAATGGAAATTTTCGATTTCGGCACGATCTTCTTCCTGATCGCGGCAGTCGTGATCTTCGTGCAGCTGCGCAACGTGCTCGGCCGCCGCACCGGCAACGAGCGGCCGCCCTTCGATCCCTATTCGCGCCGCACGGAAGCCAAGGACGAGGCCGGCCAGGGTGAGAACGTCGTGTCGCTGCCCCGCCGCAAGGGCGCGGAGTTGGAAAACGCCTATGCCGCCATCGACGCCGTCGCCGCGCCCGGAACCGAGCTGAACCGCGGCCTGCGCGCCATCCGCGACGCCGATCCCTCCTTCGACCCCAAGACCTTCGTCGAGGGCGCGCGGATGGCCTATGAGATGATCGTCATGGCCTATGCAGACGGCGACCGCCGCACGCTGAAAAACCTGCTGTCGCGCGAGGTCTATGACGGCTTCGTCGCCGCCATCTCCGAGCGCGAGGGCCGGGCGGAGAAGATCCAGTCCTCCTTCGTCGGCATCGACCGCGCCGAGATCGCCCATGCCGAGATGAAGGGCTCGGAGGCCCATGTCACGCTGCGCGTCGTCAGCCAGCTCGTCTCCGCCACCCGCAACGCCGCCGGCGAGGTGATCGACGGCGACCCCGAGACCGTCGCCGAGGTCAAGGACGTCTGGACCTTCGCCCGCGACACCCGCTCTCGCGATCCGAACTGGAAGCTGGTCGCGACCGAAGCCGACGACTGAGCGTTTCGTTGCGCCATGCCGCTCGACCCGACCTTTCGCGCCGCGTCCTTCGGCGAGATCGCGGGCTGGGCGCGCGACGACCATGACGCCGCCTTCCGCGCCTTCCGCCGCAGCGCGCTCCATGCGCTGGTGACGCCCTATCGCACCGGCGCGCTCGGGGTCGATGCCGGCGCCTTCATGCCCGCCTTCAATGAAGCCGTCCAACGCGATTCCGGCGGCGGCAGGGATTTCTTCGAGCGCCATTTCCTTCCCTTCGCGATAGAGCCGAACGACGATGCCGCAGGCTTCGTCACCGGCTTCTACGAGCCGGAGGTCGAGGCTTCGCCCGTCCGCACCGCGCATTTCACCGTGCCGCTGCTTGTCACGCCCGATGATCTGGTCAAGATCGACGACTCGAACCGGCCGGCCGGCTTCGACCCGTCCTTCGCCTTCGGCCGCGCGGGCGAGGACGGCATCGTCGAATATTTCGACCGCAAGACCATCGAAAGCGGCGCCCTCGGCGCGCGGGCGAAACCGCTGGCATGGCTTGCAAGCAAGGTCGATGCGTTCTTCATCCACGTTCAGGGCGCGGCGCGGTTGATCTTTCCCGACGGTAGCGTCCGGCGCGTTACCTATGCCGCTAAGTCCGGCCATCCCTTCACCGGGCCGGGCCGGGTGCTGGCCGAACTGGGAGAAATCCCGTTGCCGGAGGTGACGATGCAGTCGATCCGGGCATGGTTCGCCAGAAATCCGGGCCGCATCGACGAGATCCTGCACAGGAACCGCTCCTATATCTTCTTCCGCGAGGCTCCTGTCTCCGACCCCGCGCTCGGGCCGGTCGCGGCAGCCAAGGTGCCGCTGACCGCGGGCCGCTCAATTGCCGTCGATCGGCTCCTGCACACCTTTGCCACGCCCTTCTTCATCGACGCGCCGACGCTGACGGCGTTCGGCAACCAGCCTTTCGCCCGATTGATGATCGCGCAGGATACTGGATCGGCCATCGTCGGCCCCGCGCGCGGCGACCTCTTCGCCGGCTCGGGCAATGCTGCCGGCGAGATCGCCGGCGTGGTCCGCCACCCGGCGCGCTTCTTTGCGCTGCTGCCACGCGCGCTGGCCGGGAGCGTGTCATGAGCGGCGGCCGCCGCGACAAGGCGCTCACCGCCGAGGATCGCATCCTGTGGGGCAGGGTGGCGCGGTCGGTGACGCCCATGAAGGGCCGGGCGGTCGAGCATGACGAGCCGGAGGCGGACGAGTTCGCGGTGATGCTGGAAGCGGCGCGAAAGCCGCCGCGCGCCGGCCCGGTCACGGGAGCACCGGCCGCCCTCCCATGGCTTCGACCGGCCCACCCGCGCCAAGCTCGCCAAGGGTCGGCTCGCCATCGAGGGCAAGGTCGACCTGCACGGCCTGACCCAGAGCGAGGCGCATGCGCTGCTCCTGTCCTTCCTGCACCGGGCCCATGCCGACGGCCGCCGCCATGTCCTCGTCGTCACCGGCAAGGGCGCTTCCCTCGGCAGCGACGGCGTGCTGCGCCGCGCCGTACCCGGTTGGCTGGCGACGCCACCGTTCCGGCCGCTGGTCGGCGCACACGAGCCGGCGGCCGCGCGCCATGGCGGCTCGGGCGCGCTCTATGTGCGATTGCGACGCAGAGACGGCGCATGACCCCCTTCGGCGAGCGGATGCGGCGCATGCGCGCGGAAAAGGGCGTCAGTCAGAAGGAGATGGCCGCTGCGCTCGGCGTCAGCGCCGCCTACCTCTCGGCGCTCGAGCATGGCCGGCGCGGCGCGCCGAGCTGGCCGCTGATCCAGAAGATCGTCGGCTATTTCAACGTCATCTGGGACGATGCCGAGGAGCTGGAGCGGCTGGCCGCCTCCTCGCATCCGCGCGTCACCATCGACACGGCGGGCTTGTCCGCCACCGCGACCCTGCTCGCCAATCGGCTGGCCGAGCGCATCGGCAATCTCTCGGAAAGCGATCTCGCCGGGCTGGTCGCCCTTCTCGACGCGCTCGACCGGCGCGGCAGCTAGAACAAAGCGGTCAGGTCGTCGAGCTTGTCGTTGACGAACCAGCCGTAGTAATTTTCCTGCGGCATGCGCGGCGCCTGGCCGGCGGCCGCGCGCTTGCGGTTCTCGGCCTTCAGCGCCTGCGCCCGCGCTTCGGGATTGCCGATATTGTAGAGCGTGGCGGTGATGCCGGGATTCTTCGAGATGTCGAAGCCGGCGATGTCGCGATAGGCGTCGATCGACTTCCTGATCGTCGCCGCGACGTAAGGCAGCGTCAGGTCGGGGTCCATGATGGTGCGGTAGACCTGCTGCGGATCGTCGTGGTTCAACTTCGGCAAGCCCGAGACCTTCGCCACGATGTCGCTCATCTGCAACGCGGTCAGCGGGTTCAGTTGGCCGATGCCGAAGGTCTGCCCGGCATAGAAGGGCTGGAAGAACACGGCGCTGAAGCGGTTGTCGGGGAAGGACTTGCCGTCCACCGTCTTGCCGCGGAATTCGCGGTCCCACACCGCCTCCCGGCAGGTCCACTGGTCGTAGCTGCCGTTTCTGCCCTCGCAGGCCGAGAATTGCGGCCGCGCGATGAAGGCGCCGACGGTCTCGCCGTCATGGCCGAAGCTGAAGCTGGTCTGGAGATAGGAAACGGCCTTGATGTAGTAGGTCTGGAGCCGGTCATAGGCATCGACGTTGTAGGTGTGCTCGCCGACGATGGCGCCGACCATGTGGATCGGGTCGATGCCGTATTTGGCCGAGACCGCGGTGATCTTGGCGCGCAGCTCGCCGTCGTTGCGCAACAGGGCCAGCACCTTGCGGTACTTGGCCTCATAGGTCGATTTCAGCGCGCTGGTTCGGATCGAGGAGCCGGCCGGCACCTGCGGCTGCGTGGCGTTGCGGTTTCCGGGCGGAACCAGCGTCGCCGCCGCTGACGGAAGGCTCGCCATGCACAGGGCCGCGATGCACAAAAGGGCGGACAGCCGGGTCGTTGGTCTCATTTCGGGCTTTCCGAGGGGGCTGACGGGAGGCGCAAGATAAGGGGCCGCAAGCCTCAAGTCGAGACTTGCCCGTTCACTTGCGCGTCAGGCCCCTTTACAGGATGAATCGCGACAAATCCGTGTTGCGGGCGAGGTCGCCGACATTCTTCTCGACGAAATCGGCATCGACCGTCACCTCGGAGCCTGCCTTGTCGGGCGCGGTGAAGGAGATCTCGTCCAATACCCGCTCCATCACGGTCTGGAGCCGCCGCGCGCCGATGTTCTCGACGCTGGCGTTCAGGTCGACGGCGATGCCGGCCAGCCGGTCGATGGCGTCGTCGGTGAAGGAGAGCGTCACCCCTTCCGTTCCCATCAGCGCGATATACTGCTTGATCAGGCTGGCTTCCGTCTCGGTCAGGATGCGGCGGAAGTCGTCCTTGTCGAGCGCGCGCAGCTCGACGCGGATCGGCAGCCGGCCCTGCAATTCGGGCAGCAGGTCGGACGGCTTGGAGACGTGGAACGCGCCGGAGGCGATGAACAATATGTGGTCGGTCTTGACCGGCCCGTATTTGGTGGCGACGGTGGTGCCCTCGACCAGCGGCAGCAGGTCGCGCTGCACGCCCTCGCGCGAGGGGCCGCCGGAAATGTCGCTGCGCGCCGCCACCTTGTCGATCTCGTCGAGGAAGACGATGCCGTCGTTCTGGGTGACGGCCAGCGCGCGCGCCACCACTTCCTCCTGGTCGAGCAGCTTGTCGGACTCGTCGTTGATCAACAGGTCGTAGGACTGCTTGACCGTGGTCTTGCGGCTTCTCGTCCGCTGGCCGCCCATCGCCTTCTGCAGCATGTCGCCGATATTGATCATGCCGACGCCGCCCGGCATGCCGGGAATCTCGAAGCCGGGCATGCCGCCGGAGCCGGTATCGGCCACCTCGATCTCGATCTCGCGGTCGTCCAGATCGCCGTCGCGCAGCTTCTTGCGGAAGGAATCGCGCGTCGCCGGGCTCGCCGTCTTGCCGACCAGCGCCTCCAGCACCCGCTCCTCGGCGTTCAGATGCGCGCGCGCCTTGACGTCCTCGCGCATCTTCTCGCGCGTCAGGCCGATGGCGACCTCGACCAGGTCGCGGATGATCTGCTCGACGTCGCGGCCGACATAGCCGACCTCGGTGAACTTGGTCGCCTCGACCTTGATGAAGGGCGCACCCGCGAGCCGGGCGAGGCGGCGCGAGATCTCCGTCTTGCCGACGCCGGTGGGGCCGATCATCAGGATGTTCTTCGGCATCACCTCTTCGCGCATCTGGCCTTCGAGCTGCTGGCGGCGCCAGCGGTTGCGCAGCGCGATGGCGACGGCGCGCTTGGCCTCCTTCTGGCCGATGATGTAGCGGTCGAGTTCGGAAACGATCTCGCGGGGAGAAAAATTGGTCATTCTGTCAGGTCTCGCTTGAAGGTCCCGCTTCTTGTGCGGGCGGCGCCCGTCACTCGGCGTCGAGGGTTTCGACGACGAAATTGCCGTTGGTGTAGACGCAGATCTCGGCGGCGATCTCCATCGCCTTGCGGGCGATCTCCTCGGCGTCCCTGTCAGTGT
>DAOMOI010000063.1:8136-8480 GCA_035444225.1 Aquamicrobium sp.
AGAGCGCCCGCGCCGCCGCCAGCGCATAATTGCCGCCCGAGCCGATGGCCATCACCCCGTGCTCGGGTTCCAGCACGTCGCCGGTGCCGGTCAGCGCCAGCGTCACGGATTTGTCGGCCACCAGCATCATCGCTTCCAGCCGGCGCAGGTAGCGGTCGGTGCGCCAGTCCTTGGCCAGTTCGACGGCCGCGCGCATCAGCTGGTCGGGATATTGCTCGAGCTTGGCTTCCAGCCGCTCCAGCAGGGTGAAGGCGTCGGCCGTCGCTCCGGCGAAGCCGGCGATGACGTTGCCCTTGCCGATGCGGCGCACCTTGCGCGCATTGCCCTTCATGATGGTCTGGCCG
>DAOMOI010000064.1:0-7506 GCA_035444225.1 Aquamicrobium sp.
CTGACGCTGGTGCGCCTGCCCGACGCCAGGGCGCTGCTTTCGCGCCATCCGCACCAGCTTTCCGGCGGCATGCGCCAGCGCGTGATGATCGCGATGGCGCTGGCCTGCCGGCCGAAGCTGCTGATCGCCGACGAGCCGACCACCGCGCTCGACGTGACGGTGCAGGCGCAGATCCTCACCATCATCAAGGAGTTGCAGGCCGAGCTCGGCATGGCCGTCATCTTCATCACCCACGACATGGGCGTCGTCGCCGAGATGGCCGACGACGTGGTGGTGATGTGGAAGGGCCGCAAGGTCGAGGAGGGCCCGGTCGCCGGGATCTTCGCCGCGCCGAAGCATCCCTATACGAAGGTGCTGCTCTCGGCGGTGCCGCGGCTCGGCTCGATGGCCGGCCGGAAGCTGCCGCTGCGCGAGGCGTTGACGGTGCTCGACGGCGACACGCCGATAAAGCTCGGCGAGACGCGCGAGCAGGATACGGCCGACTATTCCGGCGCGCCGCTGCTTCAGGTGCGCGACCTTCTCGTGCGCTTCGACGTGCGCAAGAACTTCCTCGGCCGGGTCACCCATCGCGCCACCGCCGTCAACCATGTCAGCTTCGACATCTATCCCGGCGAGACCTTGGCGCTCGTCGGCGAGTCCGGCTCGGGCAAGTCGACCATCGGGCGCACCATCCAGCAGCTTCAGGCGCCGGTCTCGGGCGAGGTGCTGTTCGACGGCAAGCCGATGTCGGCGATGGGCAGCGCCGAGCGCCAGCGCCTGCGCCGCGACGTGCAATATATCTTCCAGGACCCCTTCGCCTCGCTCGACCCGCGCAAGACGGTGGGCTACTCCATCGCCGAGCCGATCCACACCCACGGCCTCCTCGACAACGGGCGCGAGATCGACAGGCGCGTCGGCGAGTTGCTGGAGCGCGTCGGGCTCGAGCCGGGCATGGCCAGCCGCTACCCGCACGAGTTCTCCGGCGGCCAGCGCCAGCGCATCTGCATCGCCCGCGCGCTGTCGTCGAAGCCGCGCCTCATCATCGCCGACGAGGCGCTGTCGGCGCTCGACGTGTCCGTGCAGGCGCAGGTCATCAACCTGTTCATGGATTTGCAGAAGGACGAGGGCCTGTCCTACCTGTTCATCTCGCACGACATGGCGGTGGTGGAGAAGATGAGCCACCGCGTCGCCGTTCTCTACACCGGCCAGATCATGGAGCTGGGCAGCCGCGCGCAGGTGTTCGAGCAGACCGCCCATCCCTATACTAGGCGGCTGCTCTCGGCCGTGCCGGTCGCCGACCCCTCCAGACGGGGCAGGCGCCCCGCGCTCGAAGGGGAGATCCCCTCGACCACGCGCGCCGTCGGCGACGAGCCGCCCGTCATTCCGCTGCGCGAGATCGCGCCCGGCCATTTCGTGGCCGACCATTCCGACACCCTGAACTAGAACAGCAACGGGAGACCAAACCATGTCGAGAACCGGATTTCTCAAGGCGGGCGCGGCATCGCTCCTTCTCGCCGCCACCGCCTTCACCCTTCCCGCCCTTGCCGACGGCAAGCTCGTCGTGTCCTCGCCGCAGGACCCCGGCTCCTGGGACCCGATCGACACCTTCCTCGTCAACTGGGCCTCGGCAGCGACCAACATCTTCGACGGCCTCACCTATCGCGGCCCGGACATGCAGATCGTTCCGGCGCTGGCCGAATCGTGGGAGGAGCTCGACGACGGCAAGCGCATCCGCTTCACGCTGCGCCAGGGCGTCACCTTCCACAATGGCGAGCCCTTCGACGCCGAGGCGGTGAAGTTCACCTTCGACCGCCTGCTGGGCGACGACGGCGCCAAGGGGCCGCAGCGCTCCAACTACACCTCGATCTCGCAGGTCGAGATCGTCGACGACCACACCGTCGATTTCCATCTCGGCGCGCCCGACCCGGTGCTCCTGACCAAGCTCGCCGGCTACGGCGCGATGATCGTGCCGCCGAAATACGTCAGCGAGAACACCGAGGAGTTCTTCAACCTGAACCCGGTCGGCACCGGCCCGTTCAAGTTCGTGTCCTACGAGCCGAAAGTGTCGCTGAAGCTCGAAGCCTTCGAGGATTTCTGGGGCGACAAGGCCAGGCTCTCCGAGCTGGAATACCGCTTCATCACCGAGCCCTCGACCGCCGTGGCCGAGCTTCAGGCCGGCCGCGTCGACATCGTCATTCCGCCGACCATTCCGGTGTCGATGGTCTCGACCATCGAGGCGGACGCCAATCTCGAGCTCGCCTCGGTCACCTCGCCGACCGTGTGGGCGCTGCGCTACAATACGCGCGACGGCATCACCGCCGACGAGCGCGTGCGCAAGGCCATGATCATGGCCGTGGACCGCGAAACCATCGTCCAGGAAATCCTCGGCGGGCAGGCGGAGGTGATCGCCACCTTCCAGAGCAAGCTTTCCTTCGGCTACGACGCGGAGGTGAAGCCGCTTCCCTACGACCCGGAGGGCGCCAAGGCGCTGCTGGCCGAGGCGGGCGTGCAGCCCGGCGCGTCGGTGCAGATCGACGTGCGCGGCAACGACGCCACCTTCGGCGAGGTGGCGCAGGCCGTGGCCGCCTACCTGTCCACGGTCGGCATCAACGCCACGATCCAGCCCTACGAGCTGAACACCATGCTCAACGACATCATCCCGCAGGGCAAGACCGGCGCGATGTTCCAGCAGGGCTGGGGCGGCTGGACCTTCGACTACGACAACACCGCCTATGCCATGTACCACACCGGCGAGAAGTGGAACCCGTATGACAGCGATCCCGAGCTCGACGCGCTTCTGGAAAGCCAGCGGCCGCTGACCGACCGCGCCGAGCGCGAGCGCATCCTCAAGGAGATCGCGCTCTACACGGCCGAGCGCGCGCTGGAGATGCCGCTCTACAACTCGAACGCGCTCTACGGCATCAACAAGCGGGTGAAGAACTTCGAGCCCGCGCCCGACAACCGGCTGCGCCTGAACGCCGTCGAGGTCGAGTGACGAACCCCGCCCCCCGGATTCCCTCCGGGGGGGCACCCTGGAAAATCAGGTGACGGCCCGTGATCGGCTTTATCTTGAAAAGACTTCTGCAGGCGGCCTTCGTCGTCGTCGCGGTCAGCCTCGTCGTGGCCGTCGCCATCCGCATGACCGGCGATCCGGCGCTGATGATCTCGCAAGGCGCGACCGGCATCACCGAGGCGGACCTGCAACGCATCCGCGAGGGGCTGGGCCTGAACGAGCCCTTCATCGTGCAATATCTGAACTCGCTCGCCGGGCTGCTGACGTGGAGCTTCGGCAACAGCTTCGTCGGCGGCACGCCGGTCAACATCCTGATCTCCAAGGCGCTGCCGGCGACGCTGATGCTCGCCTTCACCTCGCTGTTCCTGTCCATCGTCATCTCGATCCCGCTCGGCATCAGGGCGGCGGTGTCGCGGGGCAAATGGAGCGACCAGCTCATCCGCATCTGCTCGCTGGTCGGGCTCTCCTTCCCGAACTTCTGGCTGGCGACGATGTTCGTGCTCCTGTTCGCGGTCACGCTGCGCTGGCTGCCGCCGTCGGGCATGTCGGGCTTCGAGAGCTTCATCATGCCGACGCTGACCATGGGCGTGATCCTGACCGCGACCAATGTGCGCCTCGTGCGCACCACCATGCTCGAGACGCTGAACGCGCAATACATCATGGTCGCCCGCGCCAAGGGGCTGTCGGAGAACAAGGTTCTCTACAAGCACGCGCTGCGCAACTGCGCGATCCCGCTCATCACCTATTTCGGCCTCCAGTTCGGCGGGCTGCTCGGCGGCATCGTCGTCATCGAGCGCGTGTTCAACTGGCCGGGCATGGGCACGCTGGCCTTCGACGCGGTCGCCGCGCGCGACTATCCCGTGCTGCAGGCCGTGATCATGATCCTGTCGCTGATGATCGTGCTCGTCAATCTGGCCGTCGACATCGCCTACGGGCTGGTCGACCCCCGCATCCGCAAGGAATGAGCGCGATGGCCCGTTTCCTTCGATCGCAGACGCTGCATCGCTTCGCCTCGCTGGAGTTCGTGCTGGGCGCGATCCTGCTGGTCGGGATCGTCGGCACCGTGGTGCTGTCGGGATGGCTGCTGCCCGACCCGTCGAAGATCTCGCTCTCGGCCCGCTTGGTGCCGCCGATGCAGAACCCGGCCCACCCCCTCGGCACCGACGCGCTCGGCCGCGACATCCTCGCCCGCGTCGCGGTCGGCGGCTGGATCTCGCTTCAGGTCGGCTTCATCTCGGTCATCGGCTCCGTGGTCTTCGGCGTGGCGATGGGCCTCGTCTCCGGCTACTATCGCGGCGTCTGGGACGTGATCGTGATGCGCTTCGCCGACGTGCAGCTGGCGCTTCCCTTCATCCTGCTCGCCATCACCTTCGTCGCCATCGTCGGCGGCTCGGTGACGAACACGATCATCCTGCTGATCGTCAGCCAATGGGTGCAGTATGCGCGGCTGGTGCGCGCCTCGGTGCTGTCGCTGCGCGAGCGCGAATTCGTGCTGTCGGCGCGCGCCATCGGCGTCGCCGACCGCAACATCATCATGCGCCACGTGCTGCCCAACCTGCTCGGGCCGGTCATCGTGCTGATGACGCTCAACGTCGCCAACAACATCCTGCTGGAAAGCTCGCTGACCTTCCTCGGCCTCGGCGTCGACCCGACGATCCCGTCCTGGGGCGGGATGCTGGCGGACGGCCGCACCTATCTCCAGACCGCCTGGTGGATCTCGGTCGTGCCCGGCATGGCGATCCTGTTCACGGTGCTCGGCCTCAACCTCATCGGCGACTGGCTGCGCGACCTGCTCGACCCGACCGGGAGAACCAGCCGTTGATCCTGTTCGAGAAGACCTTCGCCCCGACGCTCGCCGGTCTGGCCGGGACGCTTTCGGCCGCGACGGTCGAGACCTGGACCTTCGACGACGCGCCGACGCGCCGCGCGGCCGAGGCCGCCTTCGCCGCGCGCGGCATCGAGGCGCGCTGCCGCTCGGCCTACAAGCCGCTGGTCGTCGCCTTCCGCGAGGAGATCGACACGCGGGACCTTGCGCGGGCGCGCGTCGTCTGGCCGCGCCATCCGCAGGCCGGCGCGCGGCGCTTCCTTCTCGAAAGCTATCCGCTGACTGCGATGTTTCCCGATGTCGCATTCGAGTTCGTCGAGGGCGAGGAGAGCGAGGCGCAGCCCGCCTATGCCGTGCGCCTGACTTGGGCGGACGGGCGCGAGGCCGATATCGCGGTGGCCGCGCCCAACCGCGTGCACCGGGACTATGGCGGCAACACGGTGCTGTCGCCCTGCGGCTGGCTCGTCGCCGACGGCGCCGGGGGGCCGCTCGAAACGGAATACGAGCAGCTGTTTCACGAGACCATGGGCGCGCTCGCCGCCGCCCCGTGGGACAAGGAGCCGTTCTTCGAAGAGCTGTTCATCGGCGTCACCCTGCCGGCGGCCGACGAGGACCTCGGCGTCGGCGACGAGGTGCTGTCGCTGCGCGAGGCGCTGCACGAGGATTTCTATTTCTCGGCGCTCGAGCTGTTCGGCCGGCTCGCCGGCAGGTCCGGCTACCGCGATCTCCAGCCCGGCCAGATCGTCCCCGACATCCATTTCGGCGACACGCCCTCGGTCCGCGTCGAGCTGCGCCCGCACGACGCGACCTCGGCGTCGGGCCACATGCAGGAACTGGAGACGGCCGGCCGGGCGCTGTCGCAGGCGCAGATCGCGGCCGAGCTGGCGCGGATTCCGGGCCGCGTCTTCACCGCGCGCTCGGTCGCGGGCCGCGAGGTCGCGGCCGTCTTCCACCCCGGCACCGACCGCGGCGTCATCATCTCCGCCGGCCAGCACGCCAACGAGACTACCTCGCCGGTGGGCACGCTGCGCGCCGTCCGGCGGCTGGCCGCGCGGCCGGGCGCGCATTTCACCTTCTGCCCGCTGGAGAACCCCGACGGCTACGCGCTGCACCAGCGCCTCGTCGCCGCCAATCCGCGCCACATGCACCACGCCGCGCGCTACACTGCGCTCGGCGACGACCTCGAATACCGCACCGGCGATACCCTCTACGAGAAGGCGATCCGGCTCGAGGCCGAGGCGCGGGTGCCGGCGCTGCTGCACCTCAACTTCCACGGCTATCCGGCGCATGAATGGACGCGGCCGCTCTCGGGCTACGTGCCGCGCGGCTTCGAGGCCTGGACCATCCCCAAGGGCTTCTTCCTCGTGATGCGCCATGCTGAAGGATGGGACGCGGCCGCGCGCGCGCTGATGGACGACGTGACCGCGCAGCTCAACGACGTGCCCGGCCTGCGCGCCTTCAACGAGGCGCAGATCGCGCTGTTCGAGCGCCATGCCGGCGAGACCGGGTTCGAGATCCTGAACGGCTTTCCCGTCACCATCGCCTATGACGCGCGCCACAGGATACCGATGACGCTCATCACCGAGTATCCGGACGAGACCATCGAGGGCGACGCCTTCCGCGCCGGCCACGAGGCGCAGATGGCGACCGCGCTCGCGGCCTACGACGCGTTGCAGCGCCTGCCGGAGCGCCTGTTTCCTTCCCCGCCCGTCGCCTGAGCCGCCGCCCGCCTTCGCCCGTGCTTGCGGAAAGTACAAGTGGAAGGTAACACGACGTGATATTTCAGGACTTCGCGGATGCGGCGCATCCGCGAGCGATCCCGTGGCCCCGCATGCGGCGGCCGGCACGTCTGGAGAAACGGAACACCCATGGTCACGAAGCCATCCGCCAGGGGCAAGACCCGCGCCGCGGCGAAACCGCGGGCGCAGAAGGCGCCGCCGCTCGTCGAGCAGGCCTATGAGAGCATCAAGGAAAAGATCATCACCCTGCACTTCCTGCCCGGGCAATATCTGAACGAGGCGGCGATCTGCGCCCAGCTCGGCTTCGGGCGCACCCCGGTGCATCAGGCGCTGCAACGGCTCCAGCACGAAGGCATGGTCGAGGTGATGCCGCGCAAGGGCGTCATCGTCCAGCCCGACAGCATCGGCGAGATCATCAAGATCCTGGATTCGCGGCTGGCGGTCGAGCCGGAGCTGGCGCGCGCGGCGGCCCGCCGCGTCGCGGCGAAGGAGGTCGGGCCCGAGGCCCTGCCGAAGCTGCGCGCCATCGCCACCGCGACCGACGCCGAGCAGACGCCGCCCGACATCGCGCAGTTCACCTCGAACGACCGCTGGTTCCATCGCGAGGTGGCGGCGCTTTCGGGCAACCAGGTGATGAGCGATTTCGCCCGCATGCTGCACGAGCGGTCGGCGCGGTTCTGGTACCTGAACATGTGGCAGACCATCGACGTCGGCGCGACCAACCGCCAGCACGCCGAGATCGCCGACGCCATCGCGGCGGGCGACGAACAGGCGGCCAGCGAGCGCATGTACAACCACATCCTCGCCCTGCGCGAACGTCTGGAGAAGCTTCAGCAAAGCTCGCCCACCGCCTTCCGGGGCGGTTGAGCGGAATCGGGCGCGGTCGCCCGGGCAGCTCGTCTGAAACAACGCGCGCGACCGTCGCGCGCGGCCTTGCATGGAACGGCGGG
>DAOMOI010000064.1:7516-8422 GCA_035444225.1 Aquamicrobium sp.
CCGCCATGATCGCGACCGGACTTATCCCCATCGCCCATGGTGCGCTCAAATGGCCTATTGCTTTTCACATCACGTGAAATATCATGTGCAGCGGTTCATGATATGCAGGTGAGATGTGAGCGATCAATCCAAGTCGAATTCTCCGGCTGGCCCCAAGGCTGACCCCGGGGCTGGCCCTCTCGGCGGCTCCCCGGCCGGCCCCCTGGGCGGCGTCTCGCTGGATGAAATACTGATCCAGACCGCCGACATGCCCTGGCGCGCCAAGTCGCTGGCCGGCGTGCACGAGAAGATGCTGTTCCGCAACGAGGAGACGGGCGCGTCGATCGCCCTCATCAAGTTCGACAAGGGCGCGAGCATCCCGACGCCGCACCTGCACGCCTCGAACCAGATGATGTACTGCCTGAAGGGCAGATACGAATATGTGAAGACCGGCGTGACGCTGGTGCCGGGGTCGTTCTACTGCAACCCCAAGGGCAACGTTCACGGCCCGACGCTGGCGCATGAGGAGACGATCGTGGTCGAGGTCTATGACGGCCCGCACTATCCGCAGCGCCCCGACTGGTACGACAATGACGAGGACGCGCGCTGATGCCGGCTGAGGTGCGGGTGCGCGCCGACAGGCTCGCGCAGGCAGTTGCCGACATCTTCGCCGCCGCCGGCGTCGCCCCGCAAGCGGCCGCCGCCGTGGCCGAAGACCTCGTCGCCGCCGATCTCGATGGCGTGGCCTCGCACGGCGTCATGCTGGTGCCGATGTATGTCGAGCGCATCCGCGCCGGCTCGGTCTCCACGCGGGAGGCCGGGACCGTCGTTTCCGACCAAGGCGCCGCCATCGTGATCGACGCGCACGACGCGCTCGGCCAGCTCACGGCGCGGCAGGCGGGGGAGCTTGCGGCGACGCGCGCAGCC
>DAOMOI010000065.1:0-8416 GCA_035444225.1 Aquamicrobium sp.
GGCGGCGAGCCAGCCGGTCACCACGTCCCAGGCCGAGGCGTCGGAGGCCCCGGCGGTCAGGCTGAACAGGGCGACGACGGCGAGCGCCACCGCCAAAACGACGATCGCCGCGCGGGCGCGGGCCGAGCGGTCGCCCTCGGGCGCGGGCCCGGCGCGTCTGTGCACGCCGATCATCCTGGCAAGCGCCTCCATGACCGTCAGTGCGCGCCGAAGGCGTCGCCATAGAGCGCCTCGGCCAGTTCGCGCACGGCAGCGGCGGTGCGCGGTCCGAAGCCGAGCAGGAATGCGCCGTCCATGCGCACCACCTTGCGGGCGGCCGCCGCCGGGGTCGCGGCGATGGCGGGATGGACGAGAAGCTCGTCGGCCTGCGTCTCATGGTCGCCGCCGCGATCCATGGCGAGGATGACGTCGGGTGCAGCCTCGATCAGCGCCTCGTCGGAAAGCTGCTTGTAGCCGGTATAGCCGGTGCCGGCGTTGACGCCGTCGGCCATGGCGATGATGCCGTCGGCGGCCGTGCCGGTGCCGGAGGCGAGCACGCGCCCGCCCTGCAGCGACAGCACGAACAGCACCTTCCTGCGCTCCTTGATATCGGCGGTGGCGGCCTGCGCGGCGTCGATGTCGGCGGCGATCCCGTCGGCCAGCTTCGCGGCCTTGTCCTCGACGCCGAAGACCTCGCCGACGATCCTGACCTTCTCGAGGATGCCGTCGCGGTCGAACCGTTCCGGCACGGTGACGAGCGGAACGCTCGCCTTTTCCAGCACTTCGAGCGCCTCGGGCGGGCCCGAGCCCTCGAGCAGCAGGATCATGCTCGGGTTGACCGACAGCACGCCTTCCGGCGACAGCGCCCGCATATAGCCGATGTCGGGCAGCTCCAGCGCCTCGGGCGGGAAGACGCTGGTGGAATCGCGCGCGACCAGCCGCTTCTCCTCGCCCAGAGCATAGACGATCTCGGTCAGCGAGCCGCCGACCGCGACCGTCCGCGCGGTATCGTGGCGGGCGTCATCCGCCCATGCCGGGGCAAGGGATGACAGGCCCGCGAGCCCGAGGATCGCAAGGCCGGTTGCAACGGCGCCCACTCTTCCGGCAAGAAACATGATCGTATCCGGCTCGCCGCTTTATGTTACTTATTGAGGATCAGCTTGCCCTGACGGGTGATCTTGAGCCGGTACATGGAGCCGGAATGCTCGATGCCGATCTCGTGGGTGCCGCGGAAGAGCGATTCGCTCGTCACCACCCTGACAGTGCGCTCCTGCGGGCGCGGCGTATATTCGCGCACCGCGTCCGTGGGCGAGGAACGACGGAAGGACGCATGGGAAAAGGGAGTGTAGCTGTTCACAGTACCGTTCCTTTCAATGTCCGGTCATGCTGGCGGTGGAACAATCGGCAGACGGGCTCGCCCGATTTCTTGACACTAATTATCAGGTTTAATAGGAAGCGCAATACCGGAATGGAACGGCCGCCGCAACGGGACGCCGAATGAGGGAAAAAGCATGAGCCAGCGATTCGGGAGCCACCGATTTACGAGCCGCCTCGCAGCGGCGTGTTTTGCCGTTGCCGCCGTTCTTCCCGCCCTTGTTCCGCAGGACGCGGGCGCGCAGGAGCAGGCGAAAGCTCCCGCCCTCACCATCGAGTTGAACGCCTTGCAGCCGAGCGAGCGCGGCTGTCGCTTCACCTTCATCGCCACCAACAATCTGGGCGGGGAGCTGAACAGGGCCGCCTTCGAGCTCGTGCTGTTCGACACCGAGGGCAAGGTCAGCCGCCTGACGGTGGTTGATTTCAAGGACCTGCCTCAGGGCAAGACCAAGGTGCGCCAGTTCGATTTCTCCGGTCTGGACTGCACCAAGGTCGGCCGCGTCCTCGTCAACGACAGCACCGAATGCGCCGGCCCCGGCGTCGACGCCAAGGCCTGCATCCAGCGGCTGGAAACAAAAACGCTGACCGATGCCGTCTTCGGCATCTGACAACTGCAACCCCATCATCAAATGAAAGGCATGCAACCATGTTCATCGCGATGAATCGCTTCAAGGTGAAGAACGGCTCGGAAGAGGAATTCGAGGCGGTCTGGAAGAACCGCGATTCGAAACTGTCGGAGATGACGGGCTTCCGCGAGTTCCAGCTTCTGCGCGGGCCGGTCAACGAGGAGGAAGGCTATACGCTGTTCGCCTCGCACACGGTGTGGGAAAGCCGCGACGATTTCGTCGCCTGGACCAAGTCGCAGAATTTTCGCGACGCGCACAAGAATGCCGGCGGCGGCCGCCCCGTGACCTATATGGGCCATCCACAGTTCGAGGGTTTCTCGGTGGTCGAGGGGGCGTAAGCCCCCTTCCCTCAAGGATCAGAGCGCGGGGATATCTCCCCGCGCCCAGCCTTCCGAAATCTCCGCCGCGCGCGCGGCGAAGCGGCTGTCCTCGATCGCCGCACGGATGTCGGCCATCAGGCGCTGGTAATAAGCCACATTGTTCCACGTCAGCAGCATCGCGCCCAGCGCCTCGCCCGAGCGGACGAGGTGGTGGAGATAGGCGCGCGAATAGTCGCGGGCGGCCGGGCAGTCGCTTTCCTCGTCGAGCGGGCGCGGGTCGTCGGCATGGCGGGCGTTGCGCAGGTTGACCTTGCCGCGCCGGGTGAAGGCGAGGCCATGGCGGCCGGCGCGTGTCGGCATCACGCAATCGAACATGTCGATGCCGCGCGCCACCGATTTCAGGATGTCGTCGGGCGTGCCGACGCCCATCAGATAGCGCGGCTTTTCCGCAGGCAACGCCGGGCACGTCGCCTCGAGCATGTCGAGCATCACCGCCTGCGGCTCGCCGACGGCCAGCCCGCCGACCGCATAGCCCTTCAGATCCATCGCCGCCAGCGCCTCGGCCGAGCGTACGCGCAAGGCGGCATCGTCGCCGCCCTGGACGATGCCGAACATCGCCTTGCCCGGCTGGTCGCCGAAGGCCGCCTTGCAGCGCTCGGCCCAGCGCAGCGACAGCTCCATCGCCCGCTCGATCTCCTTCGGCTTCGCCGGCAGCGCCACGCATTCGTCGAGCTGCATCTGGATGTCGGAATCGAGCAGGCCTTGGATCTCGATCGAGCGTTCCGGCGTCATCTCGTATTTCGCGCCGTCGATATGCGAGCGGAAAGTGACGCCGTTCTCGTTCAGCTTGCGCAGCTGCGCCAGCGACATGACCTGGAAACCGCCGGAATCGGTCAGGATCGGCCACGGCCAGCGAGCAAAGTCGTGCAGGCCGCCGAGCCGCGCAACCCGCTCGGCGCCGGGGCGCAGCATCAGGTGATAGGTGTTGCCGAGGATGATGTCGGCGCCGGCCTCGCGCACCTGGTCCATATACATGGCCTTGACCGTGCCGCCGGTGCCGACCGGCATGAAGGCCGGCGTGCGGATGGTGCCGCGCGGCATCGAGACCTCGCCACGCCGCGCGCCGCCATCGGTGGCGAGGATGCGGAAGGAGAATTTCTCGCTCATGCCTCGTCCCGGAAAAGAAGGCTGGCATCGCCGTAGGAATAGAAGCGGTAGCCACCGGCAATGGCATGGGAATAGGCGGCGCGCATCGTCTCCAGTCCCGAAAAGGCGGAAACCAGCATGAACAGTGTCGAGCGCGGCAGGTGGAAATTGGTCATCAGCATGTCGGCGGTGCGGAAGCGGTAGCCCGGCGTGATGAAAATGTCGGTCGCGCCCGACCATTCATGAAGGAGGCCGTCCTCGCCGGCGGCACTTTCCATCAACCGGAGCGAGGTGGTGCCGACCGAGACGATGCGCCCGCCCCGCGCCTTGACCGCGTTGAGCGCAGCCGCCGTCCCGGCCGGGACATGGCCGATCTCGGCATGCATGCGGTGGTCGTCGGTGTCGTCGGCCTTGACCGGCAGGAAGGTGCCGGCGCCGACATGCAGCGTCACGAAATGGCGCTCGATGCCGGCGGCGTCCAGCGCGGCGAACAGCTCGGGCGTGAAGTGGAGGCCGGCGGTGGGCGCGGCGACAGCCCCTTCCTCGCGGGCATAGATGGTCTGGTAGTCGGCGCGGTCGCGCGCGTCCTCCTCGCGCTTGGAGGCGATGTAGGGCGGCAGAGGCACGTGGCCGACCGCGCGCAGGGCCTCGTCGAGCGCCGGGCCGGCAAGATCGAAGGCCAGCGTCACCTCGCCCGCCTCGCCCTTCTCGACCACCGTGGCGTCGAGCGCGCCCAACAGGCAGACATTGCCGGCGCCGCCGAACTGGATGCGGTCGCCTTCGGCCAGCCGCTTGGCCGGCCGGGCGAACGCCTTCCAGCGGTCCGGCGCGACGCGCATGTGCAGCGTGGCGTCGACCTGCGCCAAGTTGCCGTCGCGCCTGCGCAGGCCCGTCAACTGGGCGGGAATGACGCGGGTGTCGTTGAACACCAGCGCGTCGCCGGCGCGCAACAGGCCGGGAAGGTCGCGCACGACGCGGTCCTGCGGCGCTTCGCCCGGCCGCACCACAAGCAGCCTCGCCGCGTCGCGCGGCTCGGCCGGGCGCAGCGCGATCCGGTCCTCCGGCAGGTCGAAATCGAACAGGTCGACGCGCATCAGTGAAACCGGATCAGCAGCGCGCCGGCGAGCAGCATGACCGCGCCGGAAACGCGGCCGAGCGTGATCTCGCGCACCGCCATGCCCATGAAGCCGATCCGGTCGAGCAGCATCCCGGCCATGAGCTGGCCGGCGACGATGAAGGCCATGGTCGCGGCCGCGCCCATGCGGGGAATCAGGATGATGCCGCTGGTCACGAACGCCGCGCCCAGCGCGCCGCCGACGATAAACAGCCACAGCGGCGGCACGCGCCAGCCGATCGACACGCCTTGCGCCTGCGTAACGGCGGCGGTGACGATGGCGAGGATGACCGCGCCCGACAGGAAGGAGGCGGCCGCGGCGGCGACCGAAAGCCCCAGTCCCCGCGCAAGCTCGGCATTGATCGCGGCCTGGGTGGCGACGAACGCGCCGGCAAGGATGCCGAGCAACGGCCAGAACAGCCCCGCCATCACGCCCCCTCCTGGCCCCTTCCCGTTTCGTCAGGCGTCGGCGGCGACGCGCATGGTGACGATGGAATCGGGGTCGCGCACCGGCTCGCCGCGCTTGATCTGGTCCACGTTCTCCATGCCCTCGATCACCTGGCCCCAGACCGAATATTGCCGGTTGAGCCACGGTGCGTCCTCGAAGCAGATGAAGAACTGCGAGTTGGCCGAATTCGGGTTCTGCGAGCGCGCCATCGAGCAGGTGCCGCGCACATGGCTCATGTTGGAGAACTCCGCCTTCAGGTCCGGCTTGTCCGAGCCGCCCATGCCGGTGCCCGTCGGGTCGCCGGTCTGGGCCATGAAGCCGTCGATGACGCGGTGGAAGACGACGCCGTCATAGAAGTTCTCGCGCGCCAGCTCCTTGACGCGCGCGACATGGGCCGGCGCCAGGTCCGGCAGCAGCTCGATCACCACCCTGCCCTTGGTGGTTTCCATGATGATGGTGTTTTCCGGGTCCTTGATCTCGGCCATGGCTTTATCCTTTTTTCGTCTCAGTTGTCGGCGGCGATGCGCGCCGAGATGATGCGGTCGGGCTCGGCGACGACGCCGTTCGCCCGCTGGTCGCCGCGCTTGACCCGGTCGACCGCGTCCATGCCGCTCTCGACCACGCCGACGACGGTGTACTGGCCTTCCAGATGCGGCGCCGGCGCGAACATGATGAAGAATTGCGAATTGGCCGAGTTCGGGCTCTGCGAGCGCGCCATGCCGACCGTGCCGCGCACGAACTTCTCCTGCGAGAACTCGGCCGGCAGGTCGCCGAGCGAAGAACCGCCGGTACCGACGCGCCGCGCGTCGAAGCCGTCCTCGAGGTCGCCGAACTCAACGTCGCCGGTCTGGGCCATGAAACCGTCGATGACGCGGTGGAAGGCGACGTTGTCGTATTCGCCGCCGCGCACCAGCGCCTTGATCTGCTCGACATGCTTCGGCGCGACGTCCGGCTTCAGCGCGATGGCGACGTCGCCGTCCTTGAGCTTGAGGATCAGCGTGTCTTCCGGCTCGGCCGCGAGCGCGGCGGAACCGGCAAGCACGCCGGCGGCGACGATGAAGGACGAGGCGAGCCTCACAAGACGCATAAGGAATTCTCCCGGTTTCAGGACTTGAACTTCGCTTCCAGCGCGGCCGCGACATTGGCCGGCACGAAGGGCCGCACATTGCCGCCCATCGCCGCGATCTGGCGCACGAGTGTGGCGGTAATGGTACGCACCGAGGGGCTGGCGGGCAGAAACACGGTCTGGAGCTGCGGCGCCATGGTCTCGTTCATGCCCGCCATCTGCATCTCGTAGTCGAGGTCGGTGCCGTCGCGCAGGCCGCGGATCAGGATCGAGGCGCTATGCTGCGGCGCGATGTCGACCAGAAGGCCGCTGAACGAGACGATGGAAAGCCTGCCGGCATCCGCTCCCATCTCGTCGCGGGCGGCGTCCTCGATCAGCTCGACGCGCTGCTCGAACGTGAACAGCGGCTGCTTCGAGGCCTGGACGCCGATGCCGATGACGATCTCGTCGGCGATGGCGAGCGAGCCTTTCAGCACGTCGAGATGGCCGTTGGTGAGCGGGTCGAACGACCCGGCATAGAAGGCGATGCGCTTTGTCATGGCTGCGCTTCTAGAGCATTGCGCGGGAAAGGGGAAACCGGATTTTTCCCGTCGCGCCGCCCTGCCCCGCAAGCTGCTTGATCGGAGCCGGGCCGCTTCGCGCAAGTCATTGAATTTCCGACATTCGGCCGCGCTTTATGATGAACGCCGGATGAACGGCTTCATCAGCATCGGTTAATCGCTCGGCTGTATAAACGAACCCAAGATGAAACAAAACGGCGCTTCGCCCGTTTCTGGAACACGAAGGAGGCTCGACGATGATGATCTACGTACTTGCCGCGGTCATGACGCTGGCCATGCTGATTGCCACCGCCTTCGCGCTCCATAACGAAGCGCAGGCCGCGCGGCTCGACGCCACCCGTCAGGGGACCAGCGGCGGCCGCTTCGGCTAAACCCTAAACCTCCGGCGGCGCGGACGGCGCACCCTGCACGTCGTCCGCGCCGGTTTCTTCTTCCTCGCCTTCCGGCTCCGAAATCCGCTCGACGGAAACGACCTTTTCCCCTGCCGCCGTGTTGAAGATGGTCACGCCCTTGGTGGCGCGGCTGGCGATGCGGATTCCGTCCACCGGAACCCGGATCACCTGGCCGCCGTCCGAGACCAGCATGATCTGGTCGCCGCCGCCGACGGGGAAGCCGGCGATGAGCCGGCCGATCTCGGCCACCTTGGAAACGTCGGTCGCACGGATGCCCTTGCCGCCGCGATTGGTCAGGCGGAAATCGTAGGACGACGACCGCTTGCCGTAGCCATGTTCGGTCACGGTCAGCACGAATTGCTCGCGCGCCTTCAGCTCCTCGTAGCGGTCGGCGGGAAGCGCCGTCACCTCGCCGACATCCTCGTTGGTCAGCGCGATCTCCTCTTCCTCGCCCTCGGCCCCGGCGGCGCGGCGCTCGGCCGTCGCCTGCTTGAGATAGGCGGCGCGCTCGGCCGGGCTGGCCTCGACATGGTCGAGGATCGCCATGGCGATGGCGTGCTCGTCGCCGCCCAGCGCGATGCCGCGCACGCCCTGCGAATCGCGGCCCTTGAACACGCGCACATCCGTGACATGGAAGCGGATGGACTGGCCGGAATCGGCGATCAGCAGCACGTCCTGCTCCTCGGTGCAGGTCTCGACGGCGAGGATGGCGTCGCCCTCCTCGTCGAACTTCATCGCGATCTTGCCGTTGCGGTTGACCTGAACGAAGTCCGACAGCTTGTTGCGGCGCACCGTGCCGCGCGTGGTGGCGAACATCACGTCGAGCTCGCCCCAGCTGTCCTCGTCCTCGGGCAGCGGCAGGATGGCGGTGATGCGGTCGCCTTCGTCCAGCGGCAGCATGTTGCGCAGGAATTTCCCGCGCGACTGCGGCGTGCCGATCGGCAGGCGCCAGACCTTCTCCTTGTAGACGATGCCGCGCGAGGAGAAGAACAGGATCGGCGTGTGCGTGTTGGCGACGAACAGGCGGGTGACGAAATCGTCGTCCTTGGTCGCCATGCCCGAGCGGCCCTTGCCGCCGCGCGCCTGCGCCCGGTAGATCGACAGCGGCACCCGCTTGATGTAGCCCTCATGGGTGACGGTGACGACCATGTCCTCGCGCTGGATCAGGTCCTCGTCGTCCATGTCCGGCCCGCCTTCGGCAAGCTCGGTGCGGCGCGGCGTGCCGAACTCGTCGCGCACGGCGGCGAGCTCGTCCTTGACGATCGTCTGGATGCGGGCGCGCGACGACAGGATGTCGAGATAGTCGGAAATCTCCAGCCCGATCTTGTTCAGCTCGTCGGCGATCTCGTCGCGGCCGAGCGCGGTCAGGCGCTGGAGGCGCAGGTCGAGGA
>DAOMOI010000066.1:0-6562 GCA_035444225.1 Aquamicrobium sp.
GCGCTGCCCCTCATCCGCCCTTCGGGCACCTTCTCCCCGTGAACGGGGAGAAGGGATAAGCGGTAACGTCGCGGCAGTTCCTCCTCTCCCCATTTACGGGGAGAGGATGCCGGCAGGCAGGTGACGGGCAGCGCGGACGAACGGCGGTTTTGCGGCCGGCTATGCCGCCCGCGCTTGGTCCCGCGCGCGCTTCAGGTCGGGCGGGGTCGCCTCATCGACCAGCGCGGCGAGCGCGGCGTCGAGGGTCATCGACTGCTGGTCGCGCGAGCCGAGGCGGCGCAGGTTGACCGTGCCCTCCTCCGCCTCGCGGCGGCCGCAGACGAGGATGACCGGCACCTTGGCGAGCGAATGCTCGCGCACCTTGTAGTTGATCTTCTCGTTGCGCAGGTCGGCCTCGGCCGCCAGCCCCGCTGCCTTGAGCCGCGCCACCACGCTTGCCGCATAGTCGTCGGCGTCGGAGGTGATCGTCGCCACCACCACCTGCAACGGCGCGAACCACAGCGGCATCAGGCCGGCGTGGCTTTCGATCAGGATGCCGAGGAAGCGCTCCAGCGAGCCGCAGATGGCGCGATGGATCATCACCGGCTGCTTCTTCTCCGAATCCGCGCCGATGTAGAAGGCGCCGAAGCGTTCCGGCAGGTTGAAGTCGACCTGCGTGGTGCCGCACTGCCATTCGCGGCCGATGGCGTCGCGCAGCGTGTACTCGAATTTCGGGCCGTAGAACGTGCCCTCGCCCTCGTTGATGCCGGTCTTGATGCGGTTGTCCTCGCGCGCCATGCGCTGAAGCGCGCGGCGCAGGATGTCCTCGGCATGGTCCCACGCCGCATCGGTGCCGACGCGCTTCTCAGGCCGCGTGGCGAGCTTGACCACCACTTCCTCGAAGCCGAAATCCTTGTAGACCGACATCATCAGGTCGTTGATCTTGAGGATTTCCGCCTCGAGCTGGTCCTCGGTGCAGAAAATGTGGGCGTCGTCCTGGGTGAAGGCGCGGACCCGCATGAGACCGTGCAAGGCCCCGGACGCCTCGTAGCGATGGACGTTGCCGAATTCCGCAAGCCTGATCGGTAGATCGCGGTAGGACTTCAAGCCGTGCTTGAAGATCTGGACGTGACCGGGGCAGTTCATCGGCTTCAGCGCGAAGATGCGCTGGTCGGCATCGGGATCGTCCGGGTGGGTGAAGGCGTGGGCCGACTTCACCGCGAACATGTTCTCCTGATACCAGCCCCAGTGACCGGACGTCTCCCACAGGCTCTTGTCGAGCACCTGCGGCGCGTTGACCTCCTGATAATCGTCGCCCAAACGGCGGCGCATGTAGGAGATCAGGTTCTGGAACATCTTCCAGCCCTTGGCGTGCCAGAAGACGACGCCCGGCCCTTCCTCCTGGAAGTGGAACAGGTCCATCTCGCGCCCCAAGCGGCGGTGGTCGCGCTTCTCGGCCTCCTCCAGCATGTGGAGATACTGGTCGAGCTGGGCCTGATCGGCCCAGGCGGTGCCGTAGATGCGCGTCAGCATCGGGTTGTTGGCGTCGCCGCGCCAATAGGCGCCCGCCACCTTCATCAGCTTGAAGGCGCTGCCGATCTGGCCGGTCGAGGCCATGTGCGGGCCGCGGCACAGGTCGAACCAGTCGCCCTGATAATAGATCTTCAGGTCCTGCCCCTCGGGGATCGCGTCGACCAGCTCGACCTTGTAGGCCTCGCCCTTGTCGCGGAACACCTGCTTCGCCTTCTCGCGCGACCAGACCTCCTTCGTGAACGGCCTGTTGCGGGCGACGATCTCGCGCATCTTCTTCTCGATGGCGGGGAAGTCGTCGGGCGTGAACGGCTCGTTGCGGGCGAAGTCGTAGTAGAAGCCGTTCTCGATCACCGGGCCGATGGTCACCTGTGTTCCCGGCCACAATTCCTGCACGGCCTCCGCCAGCACGTGGGCGGCGTCGTGGCGGATCAGCTCGAGCGCGCGCGGGTCGTCGCGGGTGACGATCTCGATCCTACCGGAAGCGCCCAGCGGGTCGGAAAGGTCGCGCAAGACGCCGTCGTGCACATAGGCGACCGCCTTCTTGGCCAGCGACTTCGAGATCGACCCGGCAAGCTCGTCGCCGGTCGTCGCCGCGTCGTATTCGCGGGACGAACCATCGGGAAATGTCAGGGAAACGGATGCCATCGGAAATTCTCCTATCCAGTCCCGCCTACGAACGCGGGTGGCCAGTCAAGACGATACGCCAGCGGCGCGGCGCACACATACAGGCGCGCCCCCGATACGTAAAGACAATGCGTAAAGGGCCGGCCCCTCGCGGCGCCGGCCCTTCCAAAGCGAAAAGGCGCTTTTCGTCTAGAGCAATTCCAGGAAAAGTGTGAAGCACTTTTCCGCCCGGAATTGCGGAGAACAAAGAGATAGATCGTTTCACCGTTTCCGTGAAACTGTGAAACGATCTAGTTGTCGCTGTTGTCCTCGACGGGTGCGCCGGGGCCGTTCTTCTTCATCGAGTCGATGGCGTTCTGGGCGCTCGCCTTCGACTTGTAGCCCTCGGTCGAGAACATGATCTCGCTGTTGTACTTGAAGCGGACGCGGAACTCGCCGGCCTTGTCCTTGTAGATCTCGAATTTGTGCATGGGATCCCTCCTTGTCCTGATTCCACCCTTCCCTGCGAGGTTTCTTCCCTATGGGCAAGGCAGTCAAGCAAGAAGCCGCGTCCGCGTCTCAGCTTTCGCCGTCTGTACCCGGCTTTTTGCGTGAAATCGCCCAATAGCGCCACGGCATGTACCAGACATAGGCCGGATCGAGCCGCTCCGGCACGAGGTCGACGCCATGGGTGCCGCCCGGCCCGCAGCGGGCGAAGCGGAACAGGCCCATGAAGCCGCCGGCCCACAGGCCATGGCGGGCTATGGCCTCATAGGCATATTCCGAGCAGGTCGGGAAATGGCGGCACGAATTGCCGACGAAGCCGGAAAGGGTCAACTGGTAAAGCCGCACCAGCGACGTGCCGAGGACGCGCCCCGGCGTCCGTGGCCACGGGCCGGCCCAGTTGCGCGAGAGACGCTTTTCCGAAATCGCCGCCCTCCCCCGCGCTCAGACCCGGGCCTTGCGCTTTTCCTCGACCTGGTCGAGCGCCTCGACCATGGCGTCGAAGGTCAGCATGGTCGAGGCGTGGCGGGCCTTGTAGTCGCGCACCGGCTCGAGATATTTCAGGTCGGCGAAGCGGCCTTCGGGCGGCGGGCCGTTCTCCTTCAGCATCCGCCACATCGTCTCGCGCACGGCGCGAAGCTCTTCGGCCGTGGCCCCGACGACCGCGCGCGCCATCACCGAGGACGAGGCCTGTCCCAGCGCGCAGGCCTTCACCTCATGGGCGAAGTCGGCGACGGTGTCGCCTTCCATGCGGATATCGACGGTGACGGTCGAGCCGCACAGCTTCGAATGGGCGGTCGCGGTGGCGTCCGGGTGGGCCAGGCGGCCGACGCGGCCGATATTGCCGGCGAAACCGAGGATCCTGGCGTTGTAGATCTCGTCGATCATGGAATTTCGGCCCTGCCGGCGGTTCGGGAACGACACGCCTTCCAATTGCGGCCACTGGTCCTATATAATGAGGTGGTTCCGCCGACGACAAGCCGCGCTGCCCCCACATTCGGCTTCGGCGGATAAGACATGCACGCCGCTTGCCGGCGGGAGCGACTTTCGCTCCTTCCGCGAAAGGCAGTGGTCCGTTCAACTCGTTCCTTCCGCGAAAGGAACTACGGGAGACGCCTTTCATGGACGCCGTGGTCAAAACCTTCCCTCCTCGCACCGATTCCGCGCCGGCCGCCGCCGCGCCGGAAACGGCCAAGCCCGCCTATATGGAAAAGCCCGTCACCGACCGGCCGACGCAGCAGGAGGTGGAGGCGGCCGTCGCCACGCTGCTGCGCTGGACCGGCGACGACATAGCCCGTGAAGGGCTGGTCGACACGCCGCGCCGCGTCGCCAACGCCTTCCGCGAGATGTTCTCCGGCTACGACCAGTGCCCGGCGGAGGAGCTCGGCCGCACCTTCGAGGAGGTGCAGGGCTATGACGACATGGTGCTGGTGCGCGACATCCGCTTCCATTCGCATTGCGAGCACCACATGGTGCCGATCATCGGCAAGGCGCACGTCGCCTACCTGCCGGACGGCCGCGTCGTCGGCCTGTCCAAGATCGCGCGCGTGGTCGACATCTTCGCCCGCCGCCTCCAGACGCAGGAGGCGCTGACGGCGCAGATCGCCGGCGTCATCCAGGACGTGCTCAAGCCGCGCGGCGTGGCTGTCGTCGTCGAGGCCGAGCATATGTGCATGGCCATGCGCGGTATCCGCAAGGAAGGCTCGACCACGCTGACGACGACCTTCACCGGCATCTTCAAGGACAACCCGCAGGAGCAGGCGCGGTTCATGATGATGCTGCGGCACGGGCTTGCCGGCTGACATGAGCCCCTTTCCCCCGCCCGCCGCCGACAAGGCCGCGCTCGAGGAGGGCGACGTGCTGACGCCGCGCTTCGACCGCGACGGGCTGGTGACGGCGATCGTCACCGACGCGCGCGACGGCGAGCTGCTGATGGTCGGCCATATGAACGACGAAGCGCTCAGGCTTACCCTCGAAACCGGCGTCGCCCATTTCTGGTCACGTTCGCGCGCCAGCCTGTGGAAGAAGGGTGAGACCTCGGGGAACTTCCTGCATGTCGATGAGATCAAGACCGATTGCGACCAGGACGCGCTGTGGTTGAAGGTCTCGGTCGGCGGCCACGATGCAACCTGCCACACCGGCCGGCGTTCCTGTTTCTACAGGAGCGTGCACATGCGGGACGGGACGGCGCGGCTCGCGGACGACGGCAGCAAGGCCCGGTTCGACCCGGCCGCCGTCTATGACGTCAAGACGTAAACCGACCGCATTCACGCTTTCGATACCACCGGCGGCGTATAAGCGAAGGCGGGGAACGGGAGTGAATGCGATGCTCGAATGGGCGTCTTTGCGCAGCAGGCATGAGGGCGGCAATGGCGGCGACCTGCCGGCCGAGCCGCGCATTATCGAACCTCAACCGGAAAAGAAGGCAGGCATCGCGCTGGCGCTGGGCGGCGGCGCGGCCCGCGGCTGGGCGCATATCGGCGTGCTGCGCGCGCTCGACGAGGCCGGCATCGAGATCGACATGATCGCCGGCACCTCGATCGGCGCGCTGGTCGGCGGCTGCTACCTCGCCGGCAAGCTCGACGAGCTGGAGGAATTCGCCCGCTCGCTGACCAAGCGGCGCATCTTCGGCCTGCTCGACCTGCATCTGGGCGGCAGCGGCCTGCTCGGCGGGCTGAAGCTGACCGCCAAGATGCAGGAGCACCTGAACGGCACCACCTTCGACGATCTCGCCAAGCCGTTCGTCTGCGTGGCGGCCGAGATCCGCACCGGCCACGAAATCTGGCTGTCGAGCGGCTCGCTGATCACGGCCATGCGCGCCTCCTACGCCCTGCCCGGCGTGTTCGAGCCGGTCTCGTGCAACCGGCGCGTGCTGGTAGACGGCGCGCTGGTCAATCCGGTGCCGGTTTCGGTCTGCCGCGCCTACGAGCAGCGGCTGGTGGTCGCCGTCAACCTGCATTACGACCTGTTCGGGCGCGCCGCCGTCATCAAGCATGCGGCCGACGTCGCCGAAAGCAAGGGCGACGCCGAACTCGTCATCAACAAGGGAACGAGCGAGCGCGAGGCCAGGCTCGGCATCACCGGGGTCATGGTGGAAGCCTTCAACATCATCCAGGACCGCATTTCGCGCGCGCGCATGGCCGGCGATCCGCCCGACCTGTCGCTCCTGCCCAAGCTCGGCCATATCGGCCTGACCGAGTTCCACCGCGCCGACGAGGCGATCCGCCTCGGCTACGAGACGGCGAAGGCGCAGCTCGGCGAAATGGAGCGGCTGCGCGGCGTCCTCGCCTGACGTTGCGGCAGCCAGACGCGATCGACAACGGTCCGCCGGTGCAAAAACCGGCGATTTCGCGGCGGAATCATGATCTTGCCTTAATTGATCCCTAGCCGGGAGGTTGCGAAACGGTTCGGGATTCGTTACCTCGGGTCGTCAATCGGGGCCGTCAATCGGGGATTGCGCAGCGCCGGTTATGGATATGGCGCGCATTGGATTGCGTGTTTTCCGGTCCTTGGAAGGGATGGATCATTGAGGAAAGAGGGCACGCGCTTCATCCGCGCCGGCAAACAGGCCCTGCTTGCGGCGTGCGCATCCGTCCTTCTCGCCTCCTGTGCCACCTCCGATACCGACGTGCCGTTCGGCTTCGCCGCCGCCGGGCTGACGCCCGCGGCGCTGGAGGCGCAGCAGTTCGACGGCGGGCCGGCGCTAGCCAGCACGGACGCCGGCACGGATAGCGGCACCGGCGTCGAGACGACCGAGACGGTTTCCAGCTTCGTCGTCGAGGAAGGCGATCCCGTCCTTCCCGACGCCGTCATCGCCGCGCCCGCCTCGCGGCCCGGCGCGGAAGGCGACGCGCCCATAAGCCTGGCGGAAGCCACTGTGCAGCAGCCGGCCGCCACGCCTGCCGCAGCCGCGCCGGCCGAGACCGAAACGCCCGCCCCCGTT